>JANXTP010000278.1 GCA_025352345.1 Burkholderiales bacterium
GCCCGCGGGCCTACTGCGGTTGGCCGTTGGCGCCAACCAATCGGACCTCGCCGTAGTAGGCCCGCGTGGTGCTGCGGGTGTTGTCGCTGTCGGTCATCAGCGCGACGGAGATCAGCGCGCCAGGGTCTTCGCCGAAAGCCCGTCGGTAGTCGCTGGCAATGTCGCGCTCGTGCAGCCGCCAGATCGCCGCCTGCGCCGGCCCCGAGTCGACGACGATCTTGCGGATGCGGTCGGTGCGGCCGGCAGTGATCACCGATTCGAGCGGTGCCCGGTTGTCCCACACGTACATCAGCGTCGCGTACGGCGGCTCTTCGCCCATCACCGCTTCGAGCAGATCGAACAACAGGCGGTTTTTGTACGACAGCTTGTTGCGGTCGCCATCGAAGGCCAGCACGACACGCACCGGCGCGTCTTCGGTCTCATTGCGGCTCAGATCGGCCGCGGCGATCAGCTCCGGCACCATCCAGGAGAACGACAAGCGGCCCAGGTCACCCGTTGCGACATGCACGCGTCGGCGGTACAGGCTGACGGCACTGTCGGCATCGGCTTGGATGACCGGCCGGCCGTCGATCACCTGCGGCGTGTAGCGCGTCAGGCGTTTGGTTGGCAAGGGCGTGGTTTCCCAACCGGAGGCGCTGGCCTGCTCGGTCGCGCCCGGCTTCAGCTCAGCGGTGGTGCGGCATGCCGCGAGCGCCAGGGCCGTCACCGCGATGGCGGTGAACCACCACCACCGATGGGCAGCGGGCAGTGCAACAGGCTCAGAAACGATGACGCACCCCGAGGGCCACGCTGGTCGAATCGGCTCCTGCACGGGCGGTCACGCCGCCCAGATAGCCGCCGCCACCGGGTGCCGCCTGACCCAGCCCGGTGTTGCTGAAGTGGGTGACCACCGCGCTGATGTCGGTGCGTTTGGACAGCGCATAGGTGCAGGCCACGCCGTAGGACGCCACGTCTGCATTGGCCGCGCGCACATCGTTGTAGACGTTGTAGGCCACATAGTAGGTGGCCGACCCGAGCTGATGGCGATAGCCCAGGTGCCACAAGGTCGCGTCCTGTCGAACCGCATCGGTGTAGGCCTCCTGGATCAGGCCCGCCAGCGTGGGGCCGACCAGCGGCGTGACCTGCGCACCGATGGTGGACACCGCCGATGGATGGCGGTCGTGAATCTCGGCGGCAGATGCGTGGATGCGCCCCGCACCCACCGTCAGGTAGGCGCCGAGCACCGTGCTGGTCAGCGAGCGCTGGCCGTTTTCGTTGTCGCGCTGGTTGTAGGCCACGCCGACGCCAAAGGCGTCGTTGCGGTACATCGCCAGGCCGCCGATGAAGTGCCCGGTGTCGATGGCCTTCTCACCGAAACCGACCATCAGCGAGGCAGTGATGGCGTCTTTCTGAATCCGATAGGCCACCGCATTGGAGACACGGATGTCGACCGCATAGGGCACGGCGGCAATCTGGCCGGACGAGAGCGACGACTGCGCATTCAATGCATCGAAAGTACCGACCAGTTCATAGCCCGGGGTGTACATACGCCCGGCCAGCAACGCGCCCACCGGCGTCACCAGACCCATGTAGGCCTGCCGATCGAAGAACGCCGGCCCGTCGCTCCGTACATTGATGCCCACCTGCGTGCCGAGCGCGTTCGAAACCCGGGTCAGCACCGGCTGCAAGGCGTTTTGCTGCACCGTCGGCAGCGAGGGCAACAGGTAGCGCGCGTAGGTGACCCGGTCGGGCAGTTGGTTGCGCGAAGGGGGGCGGTTGCTGATGCCGCCGGTGTCGACTTCGAACCGGTTTTCCAGCGTGAAGATCGCGCGGTAGCCATCGCCCAGGTCTTCCTGGCCGCGCACACCGAAGCGCGAGCCTTCCATGACGCCACTCGCCAATTGGGTGACGCCGCCGCCCTTCAGGCCGCTGACACGGGTCACGCCCGCATCCACGATGCCGTACAGCTCGACCTTGCTTTGCGCCCAGCTCGCCGTGGTGGCAGCGGACAGGCACGTCATCACCAGCAACCGGCTTTTCATGAGGCACCTGTGTGGGTCGGCGGAATCGTGCCTAGTGTGTCATTCGAATCGCGTCGGGCACATCCGCAATTGCGCCCGGTCAAAAAAGAAGCCGCCCGAAGGCGGCTTCCGTACAACAGTGATCGCCGCCGACCGGCGATCGATCAGAACGTGTGTGCCAGACCCATGGCGTATTCGTTCTGACGGACGAAGTACGAACGGTCGTCACCGCTGCGCGCGGTGGCGGTCGCGTAAATCGTCGTGCGCTTCGACAGGGAATAGGCCAGCGACACACCGTACTTGGACTGGTCCAGATCAGACGCGCCAGCGGGGCGGCTGATGTTCGATCCGGTGTACTGCGCCTTGAAGGTGAAGGCGTTGAACGGAACCGCCACACCGATGTTCCAGGCGTCCACGTCGGTACCCTTGGTGAATACGCCCGCACCGGAGGAGACGGCGAACTGCCCCCCCAGGTTGTTGGTGTGCTGGTAAGCGGAAGCGACCTTCGCGATGCCGAAGTCGTAGCTGCCACCGGCCGTGATCACGTTGTTGTACTCGCCGTTGCCGACAACACCACCGTGCAGGTCTTCGTAAATCAGGTCGAGGGCCAGCGGGCCAGCCGCGTACACCACACCCAGGCCACGATAAGTCGCTGCTTTGGTGGTGGTGGTGGTGGTCACCGGAGGCGTCCCTGCAGTAACAGTGACATCGGTTATCAGGCGCTCACCCAGACCAACGATGGCACTGGCGCGGAAACCGGCAAATTCAGGCGTCGTGTAGCGGATGCCGTTGTCGACGCGTGCACCGAAGTTCTGGAACAGCGGACGGGATTTCAAAGTACCAGGCCGGCCTTCGAGGTTCTCAACGATGTTGAAATTCGATTCGCCGCTGATGTCGTTGATCTTGACGTTGTTTTCGCGGGTCAGGCTTTCTTGACGGCCCACGCGAATTTCACCGTAGGTGTTGTGCGACAGACCCAAGTAGGCAAAACGGCTGAAGAAGGGGTTGCCGTTGAATGTCGAACTGAAGGTCGATGTGTTGCCTGCCCGCCCTTCGTCAGGGAACAGCTGAGCTTCGAGCTGGAAAGACGCCTTGAGGCCGCTGCCCAGATCTTCGGTGCCCTTGAAGCCCAGACGGGAACCGCCAAGGCCGTTGACGTTGCCCTCTTGCAGCTTGACAACCGACTTGCCAAGCCTGCTGGCGGCGGCGCCGGTGCCGGTGCCGGTGGCTGCAGCGTTCTTGCCGGGGTGCTGCAGCGTCACGTTCTGGTCGAGGCGACCGTACAGGGTGACCGACGATTGGGCCGAGGCGATGCTGGTGAAAGCGCCGAGGACGGCCAGGGCCAAGAGTGACTTCTTCATGTTTTAGGTTCTCCGAAACAGACAGTTGAAACAAAACTTCGCGATGACCTGATCACGAGTCGATCGGTTGATCGATGGCACGCATCAAATGAGTGCATTCCCCGAGGGTATTCCATCAATGCACCCTTCGCACGAGCCATGAGCTAATGCACTGCGGCAAAACCCATTTCCGTTGTGATGTAGCAACATCCAATGGAGCGCCGGGGATGCATTCAGTCAAGGACTCATGCAGTGGCATCACAAAGCACGATCACAGCGCCAGTTGCTGACTCGAGCCTTGCGCCACCCCTGCAGTCCCTACACTGTGGTCAGTTTTCGTGACTGTTCAAAGACTGTTGTTTCTCCAAAACAACACGGAGCCCTCTCATGAACGATGCTTTCATCGCTGCAGCAGACCACGCCCTGCGAACCTTGTCCGGTGGCCTGCGCGCGGGCCGGCCGATCCCCGGGCCACAAGCCGCATCGCCGGGCAGTCCAGCCGGGATGCCCGAGCTTTCTGCCACTGAAAAGGCGCTCTCCGGGGCCTTGATGCGGGTCAACCACGTCGGCGAAATCTGCGCGCAGGCGCTGTACCAGGGGCAGGCGCTGGCAGCGACCGACCGGGTGATGCAGCAGCGTTTTCAGGCCGCGGCGCGTGATGAGACCGACCACCTGGCGTGGACACAGCAGCGGCTCGACGAGCTGGGTTCCCGCGCCAGCCTGCTGAATCCGCTTTGGTACGCCGGATCGTTCGCGATGGGCTGGCTGGCCGGGCGTGCCGGTGATGCGATCAGCCTCGGTTTCGTGGTGGAAACCGAGCGGCAGGTGGAACAGCACCTCGACGAGCACCTCGATCGATTGCCCGCCGCAGACCAACGCTCGCGCGCCATCGTGCACCAGATGAAGGCCGACGAGGTGCGTCACGCCAACGATGCACTGCAAGCGGGCGCGACGCCGTTACCCGCCCCTGTCCGCTGGGGCATGCGGGCGCTGGCCAAGGTGATGACCACCACGGCGCATCACATCTGAAAGAGCGGCGTCAAGCCGACACGATCTCGAAGCTGGTGGTGATGTCGGCCGTCTTGGCCAGCATGATGGTGGCCGAGCAGTACTTGTCGTGCGACATCGCAATGGCACGCTCGACCGCCGCAGTCGGCAGGTCGCGGCCCGTCAGCTGGAAGTGGAGATGGATCTTGGTGAACACCTTCGGGTCCACCTCGGCCCGCTCGGAACTCACCTTGACCTGGCAGCCGCTCACCGCATGGCGGCCCCGCTTGAGGATCAACACGACGTCGTAGGCCGTGCAGCCGGCGGTGCCGGCCAGCACCGTCTCCATCGGCCGCGGCGCGAGGTTGCGCCCGCCGCCGTCGACCGCGCCATCCATCGTCAGCAAATGACCGCTGCCGGTCTCAGCCACGAACCCCATGCCCATCGCGGGCACCCAATTGACTGTGCATTCCATCTTCGACCTTTTCGAACGTGAGCGACCGGGCCTCCCGGATTTATATTGCAGTGCAGCAAAATTGGCGCTATATTGACGTTATTGTCGCGGAACAGATCTTGCGACACGCCAATTGTCTCCTCCACCGCCCTCCGGTGGATTCAGCCCAAGGCAGCGATGCCTTGGGCTTTTTTACGCCTGCGTGCATCGTATGATCCGCGCCCGCTGGCCGAAGGTGTCCGCGGCGTCCCTGCTCACGGAGACCCCCATGCCTGCCCGACACGTTCCTGCAGCCCGCCCTGCGCGCCAACGTGGCACTGTCGCCCGCAGCAAGACCCTGGGCCTGGGCGACTACCTGCAGAAAATTCTCACTGCCCGCGTCTACGACGTGGCGGTGGAGACGCCGCTGGAGCTGGCGAAAAGCCTGAGCCTGCGCATCGCCAACCGGGTGTTCCTGAAGCGCGAAGACAGTCAGCAGGTGTTCAGCTTCAAGCTGCGCGGCGCCTACAACAAGATGGTGCACCTGACGCCCGAGCAACTGCGCCGGGGTGTCATCTGCGCCTCGGCAGGTAACCATGCGCAGGGCGTGGCGCTCGGCGCTGGCCGGCTGGGCTGCAAGGCGCTGATCGTGATGCCGACCACGACCCCGCGGCTGAAGATCGACGCGGTCAGGGCGCTGGGCGGCGAGGTGGTGCTGCAGGGCGAAAGCTACTCGGACGCCTATGCGCATGCGCTGCAGTTGGAAAAACAGCTCGGCCTGACGTTCGTGCACCCCTTCGACGACCCGGATGTGATCGCCGGTCAGGGCACGATCGCGATGGAGATCCTGCGCCAGCATCCGGGCCCGATCGACGCAGTGTTCGTCGCGATCGGCGGCGGCGGCCTGATCTCGGGCGTGGCGGCGTACATCAAGGCGGTGCGGCCCGAGATCAAGGTGATCGGCGTGCAGATGACCGACTCCGACGCGATGATCCGCTCGGTGAAAGCCGGCAAGCGCGTCATCCTGGGCGACGTCGGTCTGTTTTCAGACGGCACGGCGGTCAAGCAGGTCGGCATCGAAACCTTCCGCCTGACGCGTGAACTGGTCGACGACTTCATGACCGTCGACACCGATGCGGTGTGCGCCGCCATCAAGGATGTATTTCAGGACACCCGCAGCATCCTGGAACCCGCCGGGGCGATGGCGGTGGCGGCGGTCAAACAATACGTCGCCAAGCATCACGCCAAAGGCCAGACGCTGGTGGCGATTGCCTGCGGCGCGAACATGAATTTCGACCGACTGCGCTTCGTGGCCGAGCGGGCCGATGTCGGCGAAGAGCGGGAGGCGCTTCTGGCGGTGACGATCCCTGAGGAGCGTGGCAGCTTCAAGAAATTCTGCGAGCTGATCGGCCCGCGCGCGGTGACCGAGTTCAACTACCGGATCTCAGACGAGCGCCGGGCTCATGTGTTCGTCGGCCTCTCGACCACGCAGCGGGGTGAATCAACCACGCTGGCCGACATGTTCAACCGCCAGGGCTTTCAGGCCATCGACCTGACGAAGGACGAGCTGGCCAAGTTGCACCTGCGCCACATGGTCGGCGGGCGCAGCGAATTGGCGGCCGACGAGCGGCTGTACCGTTTCCTGTTCCCCGAGCGGCCCGGCGCGTTGATGAAATTCCTCGCCAGCCTGCACCCGGGCTGGAACATCAGCCTGTTCCACTACCGCAACCAGGGCGCCGATTACGGCCGCATCCTGGTCGGTATCCAGGTGCCGCGCCAGGACAAGAAGGCCTTCCGAGAATTTCTCGGCACGCTGAACTACTCGTACGTTGACGAGACCGACAATGCGGCGTATCGACTTTTCCTGCGTTGAGTCGCCGAGACCATGGCCAACAGCTACCACAACCTGATTTCGCCGACCGGCAATGCGGAGCTGGAAGTCGCCTTGCGCCAGAAGCTGCTGTTGCGCAGCCAGACCACCGGCGAGCTGGGCGAACTGGAACCGCTGGCGGTACGGCTGGGCCTGATCCAGAACACGCTGAAGCCCCGCTTCAATGCGCCGCAGGTTGTCGTGTTCGCAGCGGACCACGGCCTCGCCGTCGATGGCGTTGGCGTGGGCGAGCGCCACTGCACGGCACAGGTGGTGCGCTCGCTGCTGACCTCGCAGGTGCCGCTGTCGGTGTTTGCACGCATCCAGGGGCTGGAGCTGTCGGTGGTCGATGCCGGCGTGGCCGAGACGCTGCCGCGGCATGCCCGACTGCTGTCGCGCAAGATTGCCCACGGCACGCGCAATTCGCGTGTCACGGCCGCGATGTCGCTCGAACAGGCGCATGCGGCGATCCGCGCGGGCATGGAGATCGGCGATTCCCTGCCCGGCAATGCGGTGGTGTGCGCCGGCGTCGGCGTCGGCTCGGCGCAGGCGTCTGCGCTGGTGCTGTCGCGGCTGGCCCATGTGCCGGTGCGCGATTTCGTGCTGTCGGGCCCGACGATGAAGCCGGCGGATCTGGCGACGATGATGGTCGTGCTGCAGGGCTCGCAGGGCCGGCACAAGGATGTGGCCGACCCGATCGAGGTGCTGGCGGCGTTCGGCGGCTTCGAGATCGCGATGATGGTCGGCCTGATGATGGTGGCTGCCGGCAAGCGGCACCTGATCATGGTCGATGGCCTGGCGGCGTGCGCGGCGTTGGTGGTGGGCTCACACATCGCGCCGACAGTGGTCGATTACTGCGTGTTCTGCCGCAGCCATGATCACCGCGGACTTGACCGCGCGCTGGGCCTGTTCCAAGCGTCGGCAATGCTTGAACTCGGCATGGACAGCACCGACGGCACCGGGGCCACGCTGGCCTGGCCGCTGATCCGCAGTGCGGCCGCTCTGCTGACCGAACTCGCCGAGGGTGAAGACCCGGGCCCGAGCCAGCCCGGGACCATCGGCTGAATAGCTGTCCAGCCCGGGCGCTTCAGCGCGGCGGCAGTCTCCCCGCCGCTGGTGGCTCGAAGCCGTTGACCGGGTCGCGGCCCGGGGCAACCGGTGGCGCGAGTTGCGGAATGATGAAACCGCCTTGCGGCAACGCACCCGTGGTGGCCGCAGGCAGTGGCGGCAGCTCCAGCACGAACGAGGTGGCCGCGTCATTGCTGCTGCGAGACGAGGCCACGGTGGCGGTGCGCAGGCTGACCTCGCGCAGCATCAGATCGCCGTCGATGGCTGCGCCGACACGGTAGACACGCGGCGGAGCGCCATCGACCGAAATCAGTGCCAAGCCTTGTTCGCTCGGGTGTTTCGGGGCGACGACCCCGGTCAGGCGAAATCGGTTGCTGGTCTGCCGGGCGGCCTCGACCGGCGCTGACTCGGCTTGCGGCGCAGTGCCGAGCAGCCTCGACACATCAGCGTTCGCCGTCGCGCCGGTATCCATCGCCACGACCAGGGCCGACGTGCCGACCGGTCGCGCCAACAGGCGACCGCCCCAGAACACGCAGGTTCCAGCGACCAGCGCCCATGCGAGGAATGCAACCGAGCGGGACAACATGCGCCGATTATCATCCGCCGCGTCAGCTGTGCATTCGCGCCGCAGCCAGGATGGCGACATGTCAAAGATGGATTCCGCACCTCGTTCACGCGCCTCGTCGGTGCCCATGTCGGTGCCGATACCGCAGCGCGTCGGGCGACACCGCACCAGCGGCTTCACATTGATCGAGTTGATGGTGGTGCTGGTCATCATCGGCGTGCTGGCCGCGCTGATCGTGCCGAATGTGTTGAACCGTGCCGACGACGCACGTGTCACCGCCGCCCGCACCGACGTGAACAACCTGATGCAGGCGCTGAAGCTCTACAAGCTGGACAACCAGCGCTTTCCGACCGCTGAACAAGGCCTGAAAGCGCTGGTGGCCAAACCCACGGCCGGTGCTGTGCCGCCCAACTGGAAGCCCTATCTGGACAAGCTGCCCAACGACCCGTGGGGCCGGCCATATCAATTTGCCAACCCGGGCGTCAAGGGCGAGATCGACGTCTACAGCCTGGGCGCCGACGGCGTGGTCGGCGGTGAAGGCAACGACGCCGACATCGGCTCCTGGCAGTGAGCAGGTGTCTCCGCTGACGCTTGACAGCGCCTCGGGCCGCGGGACACGCCGGCGGTCTTTGGGCTTCACGCTGATCGAGTTGATGGTGGTGGTGGCGATCATCGCGCTGGCCTCGGCCGTGGTCAGCTTGGCCCTGCGCGACCCGTCAGACACCCAGCTCGAAAAAGAGGGGGCACGGCTCGCCGCGCAGGTCGCTCCGTGGTCAGCGGGCGCGGCAACCAGTGCACCGCCAGCCCCGAGGCGCGCGCTTCGGCGCGGGCCGATTCGAACAGCGCGGCGAGCCGTGCCCCCTCTTTTTCGAGCTGGGTGTCTGACGGGTCGCGCAGGGCCAAGCTGACCACGGCCGAGGCC
>JANXTP010000305.1 GCA_025352345.1 Burkholderiales bacterium
GGGCAGCTGGTCGACCTGCACATCGCCGACCTGCTGAACAACCAGCTGCCCTCGCACTTCGACTACACCTCGTGGTACGACATGCTGGTGTTCCGGCGCCTCGCGGCCGGTGAAGGCAGCGCGCCGATGTTCCTCGACGACAGCAAGGGCACGTTGAGCACCGCCCGCGCGGCGCTGGACGCGATCGACACCAGCCCGGTCGGCTTCGCGTTGTTCGATCGGGTGCTGCTGACGGTGCACCCGACCGACTGCCAGGTACGCGAGTTCTTCGCCAACCGGCTGCAGCAGCAGGCATTGCCGTCGCCGGGCGATGCGCGTAGCGCTGAAGGCCGCAGCACGGCGCGCCTGCCGACCAGCCCGGCAGACCTGATGCTGCGCATGGTCAATCACATGGTTGACAGCTACCTCGAATTGCGGCGGCTGCTGACCAAGCAATTGAGCTACCTGCAGCAGGAGCTGTTCAACCCGCGCAGCCGCTTCGACAACTGGCAGATGCTGCTGGATTCGCGCAACTCGCTGCACCTGCTCGAAGACACCTGCGAGGACCAGCGCAGCGCGATCACCGAATGGATCGATGCGCTCGACGAATGGCCGCCCGAAGCCGACGACAGCGCGCGGCGCGAGCGCGAGTTGCTGCGCGTGCGCTCGCGCGACGTGCTGGAACACATCGAGCGGGTGCTGGGCCATGTGCGCCGGCTCGAATCGTCTGCGGAGACCGCGGTGCAAATGCATTTCTCGGCGCAGAGCAACCGCACCAACGCCATCATGCGCACACTGACGGTGCTGACGGCGATCTTCATGCCGCTGAACCTGGTCACCGGTTTCTTCGGCATGAATTTCGAAGGGCTGCCGCTGATCCACAGCCGCACCGGCTTCTGGAGCATCTTCCTCAGCATGCTGCTGGTCGGCATCGGCCTGAGCGTGTTCTTCTGGCGCAAGCGCTACCTGAGCACGTCGCGCTGACCTGCGCCCGGTGGCCGTCAGGCCGCATACGGATCGACAAACCCCAGCGACTGCATCAGCGCGCTTTCGCGGGCTTCCATCCGCTCGGCGTCATCATCACGCTCATGGTCATAGCCTTGGGCGTGCAGCGTGCCGTGGATCAGCAGGTGCGCATAGTGGGCGTCGAGCGTGCGCGACTGCGCACGCGCTTCGGCTTCGACCACATCGGCACACAACACCAGATCGGCGTGCACCTGAGGCGCGCGGCTGTAGTCGAAGGTCAGCACGTTGGTGGCGTGATCCTTGCCACGAAAGTCGCGGTTCAGCGCGCGGGCTTCTTCGGTGCCGACAATGCGCACCGTGATCTCTGCCGGAGATTCGAGCGCTGCACGGATCCAGCGTGCGACGCGGTGACGCGGCAGCTGCGCGCGGTGCGCGCGAGGGCGCTCATCACGCGCGAACTGCAGCGACAGCGACAGCGCCGGCCGGGACATCAAACCGTGTCTGAGCGCGACGCGTCATAGGCATCGACGATGCGTGCGACCAGCGGGTGGCGCACCACATCACTGGAGGTGAAGCGGGTCGTGGCGATGCCGCGCACCCGCCGCAGCACCCGCTCGGCGTCGATCAGGCCGCTCATCTGGCCGCGCGGCAGGTCGATCTGGCTGACGTCGCCGGTGATCACGCACTTGCTGCCGAAACCGATGCGCGTCAGGAACATCTTCATCTGCTCGGGCGTGGTGTTCTGCGCCTCGTCGAGGATCACGAAGGCATTGTTCAGCGTGCGCCCGCGCATGAAGGCCAGCGGCGCAATCTCGATGGTCACCTTCTCGAACGCACGGGTGACCTTGTCGGCGCCCATCAGGTCATACAGCGCGTCGTACAGCGGGCGCAGGTAGGGATCGACCTTCTGCGCCAGATCGCCGGGCAGGAAACCCAGGCGCTCGCCGGCCTCGACCGCCGGGCGCGTCAGCACGATGCGCTGCACGCTGCTGCGCTCCAGCGCATCGATCGCGCAGGCCACCGCCAGGAAGGTCTTGCCGGTGCCGGCCGGCCCGATGCCGAAGGTGATGTCGTGCGACTGGATGTTGCTCAGGTACACCTGCTGGTTGGGCGTGCGCCCGGTCAGGTCGGCACGCCGGGTGCGCAGCACGGTGGCTGGCGGGGCCGCGGCGGCCGCAGGATCAGCCGCATCGGCAGACCCGCCCGGGGGGCGCCGGGTCAGCGGGATCGCGCGCCCTGCGGCGTCGGCCGCGGCTTCCACCAACGACAGCTGGAACGCGTCGGCCGCCAGCGGCAGCCGGGCCCGGTCGTACAGCGACTGCAACAAGCTGACCGCACGTTCGGCCTGCGCCTTGCCGCCTTCGATGCTGAAGGATTCGTTGCGGCGGGCGATCGTCACGTCGAACGCCGATTCGATGTCGCGCAAGTGCCCGTCCAGTGGGCCGCACAGGTGGGCCAGCCGGGAGTTGTCGAGCGGGATGAAGGCGTGTCTGAGGATCAAGTTCGACCGATGCTCGGGAAGGTGCCCGTATTGTGGCGCGAGCTTCGTGAACGAAGGCGGCCATTGCGGCTTGATGCGCGCTGCAAGCGAGCAGCCCTCCTGCACAATCGCCGCCCATGCAAACCCGAGGCGTGCTGCACATTCTGGCCCTGTGGCTGTGGCTCGCCCTCGGCTCTGCCCAAGCGTCGGTGCTGACGATCACGTCGGTGCAGGCCGTGCAGAGCGACGACGACCACTTTCCGACCGATGCCGCCGTGGTGGTCACGGGGCTGCCCGACGAGTGGGCACAGTCGCGTCCGGACCACGACGGCAGCGTCTGGTACCGCGCCCGCTTCGACAGGCCGGCGGGCGTGGGCGACAACGACCTGCTGGCGCTGTACATCGAGCGCGTGTGCAGCAACCTCGAAGTGCATCTGAACGGGCACCGGATCTACAGCGGCGGCAG
>JANXTP010000332.1 GCA_025352345.1 Burkholderiales bacterium
GCCCGCGGCGGCTTGCCGTTCATGATGTCGTCGATCTGGTCGCTGTCGATGGTTTCCCACTCCAGCAGCGCCTTCGCCATCGCATGCATCTTGTCCTTGTTGTCCTCGATGTGCTTGCGCGCGATCAGATATTGCTCATCGATGATGCGGCGAATCACGCCATCGACCTTGCGCATGGTCTCCTCGGACATCGTGGTCGTCTTGGTGACCGAGCGGCCGAGGAACACCTCTCCCTCGTTTTCGGCATAGACCATCGGGCCCAGTTCATCGGTCATGCCATAGCGGGTGACCATGTCTCGGGCAATCGATGTGGCGCGCTCGAAGTCGTTGCTGGCACCAGTGGTCATCTGGTTCATGAACACCTCTTCGGCAATGCGCCCGCCGAACAGCACCGAGATTGTCGACAGCATCCGCTCCTTGTCGAGGCTGTAACGATCACCCTCCGGCAACTGCATCGTCACGCCGAGTGCGCGGCCGCGCGGAATCACCGTCACCTTGTGCACCGGGTCGGTCTTGGGCATCAGCCGCGCGACCAGAGCGTGCCCGGACTCGTGGTAAGCGGTGTTCTTGCGCTCTTCCTCCGGCATGATCATGGACTTGCGCTCGGGGCCCATCATGATCTTGTCCTTGGCCTTCTCGAAGTCCATCATTTCGACGACCCGGCCAGCGCGCCGCGCAGCGAACAAGGCCGCTTCGTTGACCAGATTGGCGAGATCGGCACCCGAGAAGCCAGGTGTGCCACGCGCCAGGATGTCGGCGCGGATGTCCTGTCCCACCGGCACCTTGCGCATGTGCACGTTCAGGATCTGCTCGCGACCACGCACGTCCGGCAGCGTCACATAGACCTGGCGGTCGAAGCGACCAGGGCGCAGCAGAGCCGGGTCGAGGATGTCGGGCCGGTTGGTGGCCGCCATCACGATGACACCCAGGTTGGTCTCGAAGCCATCCATCTCGACCAACATCTGATTCAACGTCTGCTCGCGCTCGTCGTTGCCACCGCCCAGGCCAGCGCCGCGGTGGCGACCCACCGCGTCTATTTCGTCGACGAAAATGATGCAAGGTGCACTTTTCTTCGCCTGCTCGAACATGTCGCGCACGCGGGCCGCACCCACACCGACGAACATCTCGACGAAGTCGGAGCCCGAGATGCTGAAGAACGGCACTTTCGCTTCGCCAGCAATCGCCTTGGCCAACAGCGTCTTGCCGGTTCCTGGCGGGCCGACCAGCAGCACGCCACGCGGAATGCGGCCACCCAATTTCTGAAATCGTTGCGGGTCCTTCAGGAAATCGACCAGTTCCTTGACCTCTTCCTTCGCTTCGTCGCAGCCCGCGACATCGGCGAAGGTGGTCGTGTTGTTGGCTTCGTCCAGCATGCGCGCCTTGGACTTGCCGAAACTGAACGCGCCGCCCTTGCCGCCGCCCTGCATTTGCCGCATGAAATAGATCCAAACGCCGATCAGCAGCAGCATCGGGCCCCAGGAGACCAGGATGTTCATCAGCAGCGAAGGCTCTTCGCGCGGCTTGACGTCGAACTTGACGCCGCTGTTGATCAAATCGCCGACAAGTCCGCGATCCAGGTACGTAGCGGTGCTGCGCAGGCGCTTGTCATCGTTGGTCTTGGCGATGATCTCGGTGCCGGCAGGCCCCTCCTGCAGCGTCACTTCCTTGATGTGCTTGTTGCGCACCTCTTCGAGAAAGTCGGAATAACCGATCTGAGTGCCGGCGGTCGTGCTGCGGTCAAACTGCTTGAACACGGTGAATAGCACGAGGGCGATGACCAGCCACACGGCGATTTTCGAGAACCATTGATTGTTCACTGCCACTCCAATTCTTCAACTGCGGGGTCGGCGTGCACAGCGGGCGCGACGTCTATTGCATGTGGTGCCGAGTTTATGCGACTCAAGTGCTGTGTGGTTTATCAGGACACTGGGCGTGACTCCGAAGCGTGTCAACCCGGCAACGCGGCCTTCGATGGGGTTTCGGCCACTCGGCGCTCCATCTTGAGACCGATGCCGACCAGAAAGGTTTCAGAGGAGCGATCCCGCGAGGCCTTGGGCTTGATGGCCTTGACCGTGCGGAAATGCCTTTTCAGCAAACCGACCAGTTCGCCGTAGTTGCTGCCGTGGAACACCTTGCAAACCAGCGTGCCGCCTGCGACAAGGTGACGCGCGGCGAAATCCACCGCCAATTCGACCAGGTGCGTGATCCGGGCGTCGTCGGAACTGGTGATGCCAGTGAGGTTCGGTGCCAGGTCGGACACGACGACGTCGACCGACCGACCGCCCACCGCAGCCTCCAGCTGCTGCAGCACCGGCTCATCCCGAAAGTCACCCTGTATAAAGACTACGCCGTCGATCGGCTCGAAATCCAGCAGGTCCAGCGCAATGATGGTGCCGTTGAGCTGGCCCAGCCCAGCGCCTATCGCATCGGTCACCTTGGTCGACAGCTTGCGGCGCACGTACTGGCTCCACGCCCCGGGAGCCGCGCCCAGATCAACGACGACCTGACCCGGCTTCAGCAGACCGATCGTCTCGTCAATCTCCTTCAGCTTGTAAGCGGCGCGCGCCCGGTAGCCCTCTTTCTTCGACAGCTTGACGTAGGTGTCGTTGAGGTGCGCCAGCAACCACGCCTTGTCGATCTTCTTGCTTTTGGATTTGACTTTCATGTCGGCAGGCGCCCGGCCGCCCGAAGGCTGCCGAAGCCCCTGGGGGGTTGCGTGAGGTAAGGGGCAGCGAATGAAGTGAGCGTGGGGGTGGTCATGTCCATCGATAATAGGCGGATGACTGCTATCACCCTCACGACCCATCAGCGCCGGGAAAAACGCGCCGACGCCCACCATCTGTCCCCGGTGGTCTTGATCGGCGGCGACGGCCTGACGCCTGCTGTCATCAAGGAAACCGACGCCGCACTGAACGCCCACGGGCTGATCAAGGTCCGCGTCTTTTCCGACGAACGCGCGTCCCGTGAAGCCATGCTCGCAACCCTGACGGATCAGCTGGGCGCCGCGCCGATCCAGCACATCGGCAAGCTGCTGGTGCTGTGGCGGCCGGTTCCGCCCAAAGAAAAGGAATTGCGCGACGACCGCATGCCCGGCCCGAAGGTGGTCAAGCTGCTGAAGTTCTCGAAGAGCGGGAACCACCGTCCACAGGTGAAGAAGATCAAGGTGCTGGGCAACGAGCGGGTGGCCGCGGGCGGCGAGATCAAGCGAGCGCGCAAACGCATCACCAGCGTGAAGCGCAAAGCGGTCGACTGACCCGAACTGGGTCTGCTCAGCGCAGACCGCCTCAGTTCAACGCGAGGTCAGTCGCCACGCCAGCGACAGCACCAACAGCCCCTTCAGCGCAAAGAAGCCGGCCGACAGGCCGTGCAAGGCACCGAACGACAAGCTGCCCTCACCGGCCCGAGCAGCGGCCATCATCGGCTGGATGACGAAGTAGCCAGCGATCGTGCAGAACAGCGTGCCGAGCACCAGCAGCAGGTTCGTGTTCAACGCCGGCACGGGCGGCTGATCTGGCTCGGTCAGAGCGGCCTTTCGGGTCAGCAGCAACAGCAGCATCGCCGCCGCCAGGCTCACATACGCCTCGATCGCGAACATGCGCCCGGCCGTGCGCCCGGCGATCTCGACGGTCGTCACCGCGAACCCGGCCGGTGCGCCGATGGCCCCGAGACCGATCAGCAAGCCGGCCCACAGCCCGGCCAGCAGCATGGCGATACGGTGCAGCAACAAAAGTCGCTTGCTCACTCGTAGCGCACAGCCATCACTTCGTAGCTCTTCACGCCTCCAGGCGCGTGCACCTCGGCGATGTCGCCGATCTCCTTGCCGATCAGCGCGCGAGCGATCGGCGAGCTGATCGAGATCAGGCCCAGCTTCAGATCCGCCTCGTCGTCACCGACGATCTGGTAGGTCACTGCCGCACCGCTGGCCTCGTCCTCAAGGTCGACGGTGGAGCCGAAGACAACCTTGCCTTCGGCATCGAGCGTCGACGGGTCGATGACCTTGGCCGCAGCGAGCTTGCCTTCGATGTCCAGGATGCGGCCTTCGATGAAGCCCTGCTTGTCTTTTGCTGCCTCGTACTCGGCGTTCTCAGAGAGGTCGCCCTGCGCCCTCGCCTCGGAAATCGCCTGAATCACCGCATGGCGCTCGACTGTCTTCAGACGTTGCAGTTCGTCCTTCAGCTTGTCAGCACCGCGTTGGGTGAGAGGAATGGTTTGCATCTGGTGAATCCCGGGCAAAAATGAAGCCGCCGCCGGAAAATCCAGCGGCGGCTGCGGGCTAGGTTGGCGCGTTTTTTGAGTTTAGTGCAACTCGGCGTGCAGTTCCTGTAGGGAGAGCACCACCAGATCGTCGAGGTGTTTCATGCCCTCGACCGCGGCTTCGCAGCCCGCCATGCTGGTGTAGTAGGTGATCCGGTTAGCAAGCGCTGCTTGCCGGATGTGGCGCGAATCGGCGATCGCGGTGCGGGTTTCGTCAACCGTCGTGAAGACCAGCTGGATGTCGCCGGCCTTGACCATGTCGACAATGTGTGGCCGGCCGTCCTTGACCTTGTTGACGGTCTTCACCGGCACGCCGCCACCAGCGATCGCCGCCGCCGTGCCCTTGGTCGCGACGATGGCAAAGCCGAGCGCCACCAGGTCACGGGCGACCGCAACCGCACGCGCCTTGTCGCCGTCCTTCACCGTGATGCACACCGTGCCCTTGCTCGGCAGGCGGGAACCGGCGCCCAATTGGCTCTTGAGCATCGCCTCACCGAAGCTGCGGCCCACGCCCATCACCTCGCCGGTCGAACGCATCTCAGGCCCCAGCACCGGATCGACACCCGGGAACTTGTTGAACGGGAACACCGCTTCCTTGACGCTGAAGTAAGGCGGGATCACTTCGGCCGGCACCTTGCCGTTCTTCTGCTTCTGCGCCGACAGCGTCATGCCGACCATGCAGCGCGCCGCGATCTTCGCCAGCTGCAGCCCGGTCGCTTTCGAGACGAACGGCACCGTGCGCGAGGCGCGTGGATTGACTTCGAGCACATAGACCATGGCCTCGGCACCCTCACCTTGAATAGCGAACTGCACGTTCATCAGGCCCTTGACCTTCAGCGCACGCGCCATCAGCATGGTCTGACGACGCATCTCGTTTTGGAGCACCACGGGCAGCGAGTACGGCGGCAACGAACAGGCCGAGTCGCCGGAGTGGATGCCGGCCTGCTCGACGTGTTCCATGATGCCGCCGATCATCACGCCGCCGTCACCATCGCTGCCGTCGGCGATGCAATCGACATCGACCTCGACCGCGTCATCGAGGAAGCGGTCCAGCAGCACCGGCGACTTTTCGCTGACCTTGACCGCCTCGCGCATGTAGCGCTCGAGGTCCTTGTCGCCGTGGACGATCTCCATCGCGCGGCCGCCGAGCACATAGCTGGGGCGCACGACCAGCGGATAGCCAATCTCCTGCGCCAGCAGCATCGCCTGCTCCTCGGTGCGCGCGGTGCGGTTCGGCGGCTGCTTCAGGCCGAGCTCGTGCAGCAGCTTCTGGAAGCGTTCGCGATCCTCGGCCACGTCGATGCTGTCCGGCGAGGTGCCGACGATCGGCACGCCGGCGCGTTCCAGGTCTAGCGCCAGCTTCAGCGGCGTCTGCCCGCCGTACTGCACGATCACGCCGACTGGCTTTTCCTTGGCGACGATCTCGAGCACGTCTTCCAGCGTCACCGGCTCGAAGTAGAGGCGGTCCGAGGTGTCGTAGTCGGTCGACACGGTCTCGGGGTTGCAGTTGACCATGATGGTCTCGTAGCCGTCCTCGCGCATCGCGAGTGCCGCGTGCACGCAGCAGTAGTCGAACTCGATGCCCTGACCAATGCGGTTAGGCCCGCCGCCCAGCACCATGATCTTCTTGCGGTCGGTGGGTTCCGCCTCGCACTCTTCGTCGTAGGTCGAGTACAGGTACGCGGTCTGCGTGGCGAACTCGGCAGCGCAGGTGTCAACGCGCTTGAACACCGGACGCACATTCGCGGCCCAGCGGGCTTCGCGCACCCGATGCTGGTTCGTGCCCAGCAGCTTGGCGAGTCGCCGATCGGAGAATCCCTTTTGCTTCAGGTAACGCAGCTCGTCCTTCGAGAGGCTGTCCAGTGCGCGTCCCGCAAGCGCTTGCTCGGTCTGGATCAATTGCTCGATCTGCGCGAGGAACCACGGGTCGATCGCGGTTTCCTCGAAGATCTCCTGCAGGCTCATGCCAATGCGGAACGCATCGCCGACGTAGAGGATGCGCTCCGGCCCGGCCTCGCCGATCTCTTCGACGATCTCGTCGCGGTCCGCGGGTGTGCAGGACGTGCGTTCGCTCAGCCCGTCGATGCCGGTCTCCAGCCCGCGCAGCGCCTTCTGGAAGCTTTCCTGGAAGGTGCGGCCCATCGCCATCACCTCACCGACCGACTTCATCTGCGTCGTCAGGTGCGAATCAGCAGCCGGGAATTTCTCGAACGCGAAGCGCGGGATCTTCGTCACCACGTAATCGATGCTGGGCTCGAAACTGGCTGGCGTGGCGCCGCCGGTGATGTCGTTGCGCAGCTCATCGAGCGTGTAGCCGACGGCCAGCTTGGCGGCCACCTTGGCGATCGGGAAACCGGTCGCTTTCGAGGCCAGTGCCGACGAGCGTGACACGCGCGGATTCATCTCGATGACGACCATCCGGCCGTCCTTCGGGTTGATCGCGAACTGCACGTTCGAGCCGCCGGTGTCGACGCCAATCTCGCGCAGGATCGCAATCGACGCGTTGCGCAGCAGCTGATATTCCTTGTCGCTGAGCGTCTGCGCCGGTGCCACCGTGATCGAGTCGCCGGTGTGGATGCCCATCGGGTCGAGGTTTTCGATCGCGCAGACGATGATGCAGTTGTCCACCTTGTCTCGCACCACCTCCATCTCGAATTCTTTCCAGCCGATCAAGCTTTCCTCGATCAGCAGTTCCTTGGTCGGCGACAGGTCGAGGCCGCGCTTGCAGATCTCTTCGAATTCGTCCGGGTTGTAGGCAATGCCGCCGCCGGTGCCACCCAGCGTGAAGCTGGGGCGAATCACCATCGGGAAGTCCGAGCCGGAGGCGCCGCCGCCGGTCAGCTGAGCGATCTGCTGTTGCACCGCCAGCGCTTCTTCCATCGAGTGCGCAATGCCGCTGCGCGCCGAGCCCAGGCCGATGCCGGTCATCGCGTCCTTGAACTTCAGGCGGTCTTCGGCCTTCTCGATCGCTTTCTCGTTGGCACCGATCATCTCGACGTCGTACTTCGCCAGCACACCATGCTTGTGCAGATCGAGTGCGCAGTTCAGCGCGGTCTGGCCGCCCATGGTCGGCAGCACCGCCATCTTCTCGCCCGGAAAACGCAGCCGCTCCTTGGCGAGGATCTTCTCGACCACCTGCCAGGTGATGGGCTCGATGTAGGTGGCATCGGCCATTTCCGGGTCGGTCATGATCGTCGCCGGATTGCTGTTGACGAGGATGACGCGGTACCCCTCTTCACGCAGCGCCTTGCAGGCCTGCGCACCCGAGTAGTCGAACTCGCAGGCCTGGCCGATGATGATCGGGCCAGCGCCGATGATCAGGATGGATTGAAGGTCGGCGCGCTTAGGCATGCTGGCCTCCGATCGCGGCGGCGTGTGGCGCCTGGGCTTCCATCAACGCGGTGAAACGGTCGAACAGGTAGCCGATGTCGTGCGGGCCGGGCGAGGCCTCGGGGTGACCCTGGAAACAGAACGCCGGGCGGTCGGTGCGCGCCAAGCCCTGCAGGGTGCCATCGAACAGGCTCACGTGGGTGGGTCTCAGGTTGTTCGGCAAGGTGGTCTCGTCGACGGCAAAGCCGTGGTTCTGGCTGGTGATGCTCACGCGCCCGCTGTCCAGGTCTTTCACCGGGTGGTTGGCGCCGTGGTGGCCAAATTTCATCTTGAAGGTCTTGGCGCCGGAGGCCAGCGCCAGGATCTGGTGACCGAGGCAGATGCCGAAGGTCGGGATGCCGGTGTCGATCAGCGCGCGGGTGGCGTCGATCGCGTAGTCACAGGGTTCCGGGTCACCGGGGCCATTGCTCAGGAAGATGCCATCGGGCTTCAAAGCCAGCACCTCTGGCGCCGCCGTTTTTGCGGGCACCACGGTGACCTTGCAACCGCGGCTGGCCAGCATCCGCAGAATGTTGCGCTTGACGCCGAAGTCGTAGGCTACGACGTGAAAGCGCGGCGCGGTCAAGCGGCCGTAACCGCCAACCAGCGCCCATTCGGTTTCGGTCCACTCGCTGCGTTCGGTGCCGCTGACCACCTTGGCGAGGTCGAGTCCGGCCATGCTCGGCGCAGCGCGTGCGGCCGCCAGCGCCTGCGTGAAATGGGCTTCGGTCAGCGTGGCGCCGACTTCCAGCGTCAGGATGCAGCCGTTCTGCGCGCCCGTGGTGCGCAGCAGCCGGGTCAGCCGACGGGTGTCGATGTTGGCAATGGCTACCGTGCCTTCGCGCTGCAGGTACTGCGGCAGCGTCTCGGTCATGCGGAAGTTCGACGGCAGGATCGGCAGGTCTTTGATGATCAGACCCGCGGCGTGGACGCGGTCGGACTCGACGTCTTCCGCATTGACGCCGTAGCTGCCAATGTGCGGATAGGTCAGCGTGACGATCTGGCGGCAGTAACTCGGGTCGGTCAGGATTTCCTGATAGCCGGTGAGCGCGGTGTTGAACACCACCTCACCGCAGGTCTGTCCGGGGGAACCGATCGAAATGCCGATGAACCGGGAGCCGTCTGCGAGAACAAGGATTGCGGGGGGCAGGACGGGCAGCAAGGAAATCTCCGTTGATGCACCCAGCTCTGCCCCGCAGCGCGGGCTGCGAGTCGGAATCCGGTGGGAAACTGTGAGGGTTTCGCTGGGGGCGGGTATGTTCGGGTAAACCTCGGAATTGTAAGCTGTGGCGAACCCCCGAGGCTTGAATCCATCACCGGCGACTCAGCTCCCGAGCGCCGCAACCCCTGCCTTGGCGATCTGCGCATCCTCGCTGCTCTTGACCCCGCTGACGCCTACCGCACCGAGGCACTGCCCGTCGATCATCAGGGGCACGCCGCCTTCAAGCAGCCCCTCGATCTCGGGTGCACTAAGGAAGGACATCCGCCCGCCATTGATCATCTCCTCATAGACGCGGCTTTCGCGGCGACCGAGCGCTGCGGTTCGCGCCTTTGCGGGGGCGATGTGCGCCGAGATGGGCGCCGCACCATCGAGTCGCTGGAACCAGAGCAGGTGGCCGCCGTCATCGACGATGGCAATGGCCACCGCCCACTGATTCGCCTGAGCCTCCTGCTCGGCTGCGGCCGCGATGCGTTTCACATCGCTCAAGGTCAATGAAGGTTTCGAGATCATGAGTGCTGCCCAATGGTGTCAAAGCTGCCACTGTAAGGCGGTGGATGACAAAGTGGGTGCGACGGCCGGGTCATTTCCAGGCCATGGGCGGGCATCGATCTGACAGTGACGCGCGGAACTAGAATCGGCAGCATCAGTTCTACCCAGGCTGCTGCATTTTTGGAGGTTCCATGAGTCAAGTCTTGTACAACGGCTACGCCCCATCCACCACGTCGGTCGAGCAGCGCAACCGCGTGTTGCGCAACACCTACTGGCTGCTGGCGCTGTCGATGGTGCCCACCGTGCTGGGCGCCTGGATCGGCGTGTCCACCGGCATCGCGCGGGCCATGTCGCCTGGCATCAGCCTGGTGGTCTTCCTCGCCG
>JANXTP010000381.1 GCA_025352345.1 Burkholderiales bacterium
CAACCCTGCAAACCGCTGCTTCGGCAGCAAAAGCCGCACGCGCGGCGGCCGCTTCAGGAATGGGTGTCAAACGGGTTTTTGCCCGAGCGCATTTCAATGCGCAGCGGCGTGCCCACGAGTTTGAAGTGCGCGCGAAAACGCCCTTCGAGAAAGCGCTTGTAAGCGTCGGTCACGTGGTCCAGCGAATTGCCGTGGACGACGATGATGGGCGGGTTCATGCCGCCCTGGTGCGCATAGCGCAGCTTCGGTCTGAACATGCCCGCACGCTGCGGCGCCTGGTGTTCGATGGCGTCGAGCAACAGCCGGGTCAGCACTGGCGTCGACATCTTGCGCGTGGCCGAGGCGTGCGCATCGGCGATGGCCTTCCACACCGGCCCCAGACCCTGCCGCTTGATGGCCGAGATGTTCAACACCGGCGCGAACTTCAGAAAGGCAAGACGCTGCTCGATCGAGCGTTGCAGCAACTGTCGCTGGTAGTCGTTGACCGCATCCCATTTGTTGACCGCGATCACCACGGCGCGGCCGCTCTCGAGGATGTAGCCGGCGATGTGCGCGTCCTGGTCGGTCACACCCTGCGTCGCGTCGAGCAGCAGCAGAACCACGTTTGCATCGGCGATGGCCTGCAGGGTCTTGACCACCGAAAACTTCTCGATCGCCTCGAACACCTTGCCCTTGCGTCGCAGGCCGGCCGTATCGATCAACTCGAATTTCTGACCGTTGCGCTCGAAAGGCACGGTGATCGCGTCGCGGGTGGTGCCCGGCATGTCGAATGCGACCAGCCGCTCCTCGCCCAACCAGGTGTTGATCAGCGTCGATTTGCCGACATTGGGCCGACCGGCCACGGCCAGCCGGATCGGTGAGGTCTCATCTGCTTCGGTGTCTTCGTCGTCATCGAACGGGAAGCTGGCCAACGCTGCCTCGGTCAGGCTGCGGATGCCCTGGCCGTGCGCTGACGAGATCGGATGCGGCTCGCCCATGCCGAGCTCGTAGAACTCGCCCAGCAAGGGCGAATCGACCATGCCTTCGGCTTTGTTGGCCGCCAGCACCACGGTCTTGCCGACGGTACGCAGGTAGCGCGCGATGTCGTGGTCCTGCGCCGACAAGCCGCCGCGGATGTCGACCACGAAAATCACCGCATCGGCTTCGGCCACGGCCTGGCGCGTCTGCTTGGCCATTTCCTTGACGATGCCCGTGTCGCAGGTCGGCTCGAAGCCACCGGTGTCGACCACGATGAATTCACGGTCGCCGATGCGACCGTCGCCATAGTGGCGGTCGCGCGTCAGCCCGGAAAAATCCGCCACGATGGCATCGCGACTTTTGGTGATCCGGTTGAACAGCGTGGACTTGCCGACATTCGGCCGCCCGACGATGGCAATGACCGGCTTCATCGACACAGCCCCCTGGGACGCCGCGTCATTCAGGCCGCAAGGCAAACAGCCCGCCGTCGCGGGTCACCACCAGCACCGTGGTGCCCGACACCACAGGTGCTGCCGCCATCGGGGCGCCGTCGGTCGGCAAGATCAGCTGCGCCACGCCGTGGTCTGCCGACAGAAAGTGCAGCTGCCCTTCGAAATCGCCGAACACCAGCACCGGGCCGAGGCTGAAGGGCGTGGTCAGTTGGCGGTACAGGTAGGCGTCGGTGGTCCAGGCGACCTCGCCAGTGTCGGCTTTCCACGCGGTGATGCGGTCGGCGGCGTCGGCCGCGTAAACGTGATGCTCGTCAGCGGCCAGCCCGCCGCGCCCGCCGAACGTCTTCGTCCACAGCAACTGACCCGTTTCGGCGTTGACGCAGCCGACGCTGGCTTGGTACGCACGCACGCAGACGACATCGCCGGCACGCACCGCCGGTCCGACCAGGTCGGACAGCCGTTCGATCTCATTGGCACCACGCGGCGTGGCCAACGCCACGTCCCATATCACCGCGCCGTTGGCCGGATTCAGCGCCGCCAGGCGCGAGCCCTGGCTGACCAGCAAGGTGTTCTTGAACGCCGTCGCCACGCCGGCCTGCGCCAGCGTCAGTGCGTCACCAGGTCGCTGCACCGACCAGAGCTTGGCGCCATTCAAGGCATCGAACGCCGTGACACTGCGGTCGAGGCCGACCACGAACACGCGCTCGCCAGCCACCAACGGCGCGGTGATGACACGCGTGCCCGCAGGCTGCCGCCAGAGCTCGCGACCGGCTTCGAACACGACGATCTGGCCTTCGCGCGTGACCACCGCCGCGAACTTGCCATCGCTGCCGACGCCGGCGCTCAGCGCCGACTTGGCATTCGCACGCCAGACTTCACGGCCCTTGGCCGCGTCGAGCGCGATCACCGACCCATCCGAGGCACCCACGGTGAAGGTGCTGCCATTGACCGCGACCGACAACGGGAACTCGACATCGGCGATGCTGGACGACCACACCACTCGCCCGGCGATCGTGGGCTTGACCGGGACCAGTTCCTTGGGTTCAAGCTTGTTCTTGTCTGGGAAGATCAGGCCGCAAGACGCCAGCAAGACGCTCAGGCCCACTGCGACAACAACCGCGATGCGCCTCATTTGACCGCTCCGGTGTCAGCAGCAGCATCAGCGGCCACCGTGGCGGTCAACGGCGCGGCGCCCAGCGCAGCCAGCTTGGCCTCGATCAGACGCCGGTATTCGATTCTTGCGTCCATCCCCTGCCATGCCTTGGTGTAGGAGGCCTTGGCGTCGTCGGGCTTGCCCTGGGCCATGAGCACGTCGCCGCGGCGATCGGCCACCAGTGGCTCGAAGCCTGCAGCGGAGGCCGCGTCGAGTTGCTTCAGGGCCTCGTCGTACTTCTTGTTGTCGAGCAGTAGGCCGGCCAATCGCAGCCGGGCGATGGTCCGATACTCGGTTTCGGTCGCGTTGGTGCCGACCCAATCGAGCGTCGCCTGGGCCGCGTCGGTCCGGCCCTTCTCTGCCTGCACCTTGGCGGCCAGCAAGCCACCCTGCTGCGCGAAGGCCGTTTTGGGATAGCGTGCCTTCAGGTCGCCGAACACACGGGCGACCTTGTCGACATCGGCCGCCTGGGCGGCCTTGTCGAGTTCGTCGAACATCGCGCTGGCCTGGGTCGCCTGCTCACGCTGCCACCAGTTCCAGCCCGTCCAGCCTGAATACGCCACCAGCGCAGCGATCAACAGCCAGGTTGCGAGGTTGCCGTGGCGCTTCCAGAATTGCTTGACGGCATCAAGCTGTTCTTGTTCTTCGAGGTCGAGATGCGTGGCCATGCTTGCAGTGAGTTCCGAACAGCTTTGGATTATGCGGTGCGCAATTCATCGGCCCATTGCGCCGCATCCGACAGAACGCGCGTGCGTTGCGCAGCGCTGGCGTCGCGCAAGGGCTTGATGGCGACTTCGCCGCGCGCCACTTCGTCGTCACCAAAAATCAGCGCGTGACGGGCGCCGCTGGCGTCGGCCCGCTTGAACTGCGACTTCATGCTGCCCAGGCCGTCGCGGCCAGCCGCATGCATCAACACCGACACGCCGGCGGCGCGCAAGGCATCGACTGTGTATAAGGCGAGCGGCATCGCTGCTGGCGACGGCACCACCGCATAGGCATCGGGCGCGACAGTCGGTGCCTCGATGCCGGCTTCCTTGAGCAGCAGCAGCAGCCGCTCGATGCCCAGCCCCCAACCCACGGCCGGGGCCGGCTTGCCGCCGAGCTGCTCGATCAGCATG
>JANXTP010000434.1 GCA_025352345.1 Burkholderiales bacterium
GGCGACAGCGGCTACGCGCGCGGGTGGGGGTGGAGTGCCACACTGGATTTCCCCACCTGGTTCTTGCGTCTGGCCCTCGACCCCAAGCAGAATTTTTCGGCGCAGGATGCCACCCGCGTTGCGCTGGGGGTTCGCTTCTGATCGGTATCAGCATGAGCGCATGGTCCGGCGCCGCCTCGTGCCTGCGCACCGATGAGGCGCGAATGAGTCCCGGACAAGCATGTTTGTCCGGGTGTGAAGATGCATGTGGACCTCGCTGGTGGAGTTGGTCACGCCGTACGCGCCCGATGGCAAGAAGGGCCGTCCGCCCTTTCCGGGGGCGACCACGATGCTCATCGGCAAGTCGATCGCGGGCGTGAGGGCGTTGGTGGCATCCACTTCCAGGTGTCGGTGAACGCGCGGTCGCTTGATCGACAATGGCCGGATGAGCGACAAGACCTTGCTGCTGGTGGACGGCTCCAGCTACCTTTACCGTGCCTACCACGCGCTGCCCGACCTGCGCGGCCCCGGCGGCGTGCCGACCGGTGCGCTGCGCGGCGTCGTCGCCATGCTGAAGCTGCTGCGCGAGCAACATCCGGCGGCGCTCGGCGCCTGCGTGTTCGACGCCAAGGGCAGGACCTTTCGCGACGACTGGTACGCCGCGTACAAGGCGAACCGCAGCCCGATGCCGGCCGATCTGGCGCTGCAGATCGAGCCGATCCACGCGGCGGTCAGGCTGCTCGGCTGGCCGGTGCTCACGGTGCCCGGCATCGAGGCCGACGACACGATCGGCACGCTGTGCAAGGTCGCCGTGGCGGCCGGCTACAAGGTGATCGTCTCGACCGGCGACAAAGACCTGGCGCAGCTCGTCAATCCGCAGGTCACGCTCGTCAACACGATGAACAATGAGCGGCTCGACCCGGCCGGCGTGGTCGAGAAGTTCGGCGTGCCGCCGGAGCGCATCGTCGACTACCTGACGCTGGTCGGCGACACCGTCGACAACGTGCCTGGCGTCGACAAGGTCGGTCCGAAGACGGCCGCGAAGTGGATCGCCGAATACGGCTCCCTCGACGGCGTGATCGCAGCCGCGTCGACGATGAAGGGCGCCGCCGGCGAGAACCTGCGCACCGCACTCGACTGGTTGCCGCAGGGCCGCAAGCTGGTCACAGTCGCGACCGACTGCGATCTGAGCCAGCACGTGCCGGGCTGGCCGGCGTTCGAGTCGCTGGTGTTCGCGCCGCTCGATGCGACCAGCCTGATCGCGTTCTACGAGCACTACGACTTCAAGTCGTTCAAGCGCGAGCTGGAGAACGCGGCCGGCATTCCGGTCTCGACCGAGCCGGTCGCACCGACGGCGGCAGCGTTCGAGAAGCACTACGAAACGGTGCTGAGCGACGCGCAACTCAAGGCCTGGATCGCGAAGATCGACGCCGCCGCATTGACCGCGATCGACACCGAGACCGATTCGCTCGACCCGATGCGCGCGCAGATCGTCGGCATCTCGCTTTCCACCGCTGTCGGCGAGGCAGCCTACATCCCGCTGCGCCACAGCTATGCCGGTGCGCCCGATCAGTTGCCGGCAGACGACGTGCTCGCGCAGCTCAAGCCCTGGTTTGAGGACGCGCGCAAGCCCAAGCTCGGCCAGAACATCAAGTACGACACCCACGTGCTTGCGAACGCCGGCATCGCGATGGCCGGCTACGTGCACGACACGATGCTGCAGAGCTATGTGCTCGAAGCGCACAAGCCGCACGGCCTGGAAAGCCTGGCGCAGCGCCACCTCGGGCGCAAAGGGTTGAGCTACGAAGACCTCTGCGGCAAGGGTGCGCACCAGATTGCGTTCAGCCAGGTCGACATCGCGAAGGCGGCCGTGTACGCCAGCGAAGACAGCGACATGACGCTGGACGTGCACCGCACGCTGTGGCCGCAGATCGAGGTCGAGGCGGGCCTGCGAGATGTGTACACGCGCATCGAGCTGCCGACTGCGCTGCTGCTGCAACGCATCGAACGCACCGGCGTGCTGATCGACCCGGACCGGCTGGCTGCGCAAAGCCAGCAGCTCGGCGAGCGCATGGTGGCACTCGAAGCCGAGGCCTACGAACTCGCCGGCCAGCCCTTCAACATGGGCAGCCCGAAGCAGATCGGCGAGATCCTGTTCACGAAGCTCGGCCTGCCCGTCAAGAAGAAGACCGCCACCGGCGCGCCGAGCACGGACGAAGAGGTGCTGGCCGAGCTGGCTGCCGACTACCCGCTGCCGGCGCGGCTGCTCGAACACCGATCGCTGTCGAAGCTGAAAGGCACCTACACCGACAAGCTGCCGCTGATGATCAATGCCGCCACCGGCCGTGTGCACACCCACTACGCGCAGGCGGTGGCGGTGACCGGGCGGCTGGCCAGCAACGAGCCGAACCTGCAGAACATCCCGATCCGCACCGCCGAAGGCCGCAAGGTGCGCGAGGCTTTCATCGCGCCTGCGGGCCACGTGATCCTGAGCGCCGACTACTCGCAGATCGAGCTGCGCATCATGGCCCACATCAGCGAGGACCCGGGCCTCTTGAAAGCCTTCGCCGAGGGCATGGACGTGCACCGCGCGACCGCGAGCGAGGTGTTTGCGATCGACCCAGCGTCTGTCACGTCGGAGCGGCGGCGCTACGCGAAGACGATCAACTTCGGCCTGATCTACGGCATGGGCGCTTTCGGTCTGGCACAGAGTCTCGGCATCGAACGCAACGCTGCCGCGCTGTACATCGAGCGTTACTTCCAGCGCTTTGCGGGCGTCAAGCGCTACATGGACGACACGCGGGCGTCAGCCAAGGAAAAGGGCTACGTCGAGACGCTGTTCGGCCGCCGCATCTACCTGCCCGAGATCAATGGAGGCAACGGCCCGCGCAAGGCCGGCGCCGAGCGTCAGGCCATCAACGCGCCGATGCAGGGCACGGCGGCCGACCTGATCAAGCTGGCCATGCTGGCGGTGCAGAAGCTGCTGGACGCCGAAGCGCGCGCGACCCGCATCGTGATGCAGGTGCACGACGAACTGGTGTTCGAGGTGCCCGAAGCGGAGCTGGCCTGGGCGCGGGTCGCGGTGCCGGCCGCGATGGCGTCGGTGGCCACGCTGAAGGTGCCGTTGCTGGCTGAAGTGGGGGTCGGCCCCAACTGGGACGAGGCGCACTGACGACGGTGGCAGTGCGCCTGGCCTGCGGCTCTCAGTGCAAGACCAGCACCGGGATCTTCGTGTGCGTCAGCACCTTCTGGGTCTCGCTGCCGAGCAGCAGGCTCCGTACGCCGCGCCGTCCGTGCGAGGCCATCAGGATCAGGTCGCAGCCCCGCGCCTCGGCGGTTCGCACGATGGCCTCGTCGACCTGATCGCTGGTCTCGACGACGGTGTCACAGGCCACGCCTTCCTCCTCCGCGGCACGCTTGAGCGCTGCCAGATGCTGCTCCGCTCGCACCCGGCTTTCGGCGAGGAAATGATCCTTGGTGTCATCGGCCAGGCCCGCTTCATAGGCCAGCACACGGAACTTCGGTATCACGCTGATGCCGGTGATGCGTGCCCGCATTTCCTTGGCAAATCGCACGGCGCTGGCGCTGGCGCGTTGGGAGAGTTCGGAACCATCGGTCGGAATCAACACATGGGTGAAAAGCATGACGGGCTCCTTTCAGTGAAGGTAAACCTAGCGTAGTCCTGGCGGGTTCCGCATGCAGCGCGACACCCCCAAAGAAGCTTCGACCAGCATGGGTTTGTGCGGACTCACCCCGCCGCCCTCAGCAAGGCTGATCAGGACGCTGGATGAGGATGTCGTATATATGACGAGCATCATATTCAGTGCTACACTGTCTTGATGGACAGCCCGCCCAGCCGCAAGCAATTGACCCATGACCGCATCGTCACGACTGCGGCTCGGGCGATCCGCCGTGGCGGCTTCCACGGTGTCGGTGTTGTCGACATCATGAAAGAAGCGGGCCTGACGCACGGCGGGTTCTATGCCCACTTCTCATCACGCAACGCTCTGCTTGTCGAGGCGCTTGCCCGTGCTGGTCAAGAAGGTGCGGCCCGGGCCTCCAAAGAGATTGCCGTCCGTCGCAAGCAAGGTGCCAGTGCGTTGCGGGCGCTCGTTGAATACTATTTGGCCGAGCGCCACCTCGGCACCACCGAGAAGATGTGTGCGGTCGCTGCGCTGGCCTCCGAAATGCCCCGACAGTCGACCGAGGTCCGTGAGGCGGCCGTCCAGCGAGTGCGCGGCTTGGTGACGCTGGTCGAGCAAAGTCTGGCAGCCGATGTCCCGGCGGCGAACGCGCCGGTGATCGCCTCTCAGCTGGTCGGTGCGCTGCAACTGTCCCGCGCGCTCGGCAACAACGCCGCAGGCAAGGCGCTGCTGGCTGCGTCACGCGATGCGCTGCTGGCGCAATACGACAGCGCCTGAGCCATGAACCACCGTGACATCTTCTTTTCGGTCATAAATATGACGGTCGTCATATTATTGTTTCGCCTGCGGTTTTGTCTGACCCACCGCTGCGCCGCAGCACCCACCTGAGGACTCGAACCATGAAACTCGCCAACGCCACCGTACTCGTCACCGGCGCCAACCGCGGCATCGGTCTGGCTTTCGCCCGCGCTGCCTTGGCACGCGGTGCTCGCAAGGTCTACGCCGCCGCGCGCAAGCCATCGAGCATCACGCTGCCCGGTGTGGACGCCATCCAGCTCGACGTCACCAAGCCGGACGACGTGGCCGCCGCCGCGCAGCGCTGTGGCGACGTGACGCTGCTGATCAACAACGCGGGCATCGCGGTCGTGGGTGACTTCCTGGCTGACAACGCCATTGACCTGGCCCGCGCGCACATGGACACCAACTTCTTCGGCCCGCTGCGCCTGGCCCAGGCCTTCGCGCCCGTGCTGGCCCGCCACGGCGGTGGTGCGATCCTGAACGTGCTGTCGGTGGTGAGCTGGATCAGCGTGCCGCCGCTGGGTGTGTACAGCGCCAGCAAGTCGGCGGCCTGGGCGTTGACCAATGGACTGCGCCACGAACTGCGCGCCCAGAACACCCAGGTGCTGGGCATGCACATGGGCTATGTCGATACCGACATGACGAGCGGCTTCGACGTGGACAAGGCGTCGCCCGACGATGTGGTGCGCCGCACGCTGGACGCCGGTGCCGAAGAGGCGTTGGCCGACGACTTGGCTCGGCAAGTCAAGCAAGGGCTGTCGGCTGAACCTGG
>JANXTP010000239.1 GCA_025352345.1 Burkholderiales bacterium
CACAACGACGCAGTATTTTTAAGCTAGTTTGCGGTTGGCATAAGCCGCTGCGCAGCGGCCAGCACAAACCCAGGATGAACGCGGCTCAAGGCCGGCCGGCAGATGCTGATAACGTGAAGACAGCGGGATTGCACCCGCGGTGGCGGCCCCGACATCAACACGGAATATCGACCATGAACATTCGCGACATGAAGATCACCACGCGGCTGAAGCTCGGGTTCGGCCTGCTGGCGCTGCTGATCGCGCTGGTCAGCGGCACCGCCATGCTGAAGCTGAACCAGATTGAGGACAACTTCACGCTGGTGCTGAAGGACCGTTACCCCAAGGTCGTCGCGCTCAACGAAGTCGAAGACCGCATCTATCAGATCGAGCGCTCGATGCGCAACATGCTGCTGATGACCGTGCCTTTGGATATTCAGAAAGAGCGCCTGACCATCGAGGCATCGCGCAAGCACATCGGCGAGACACTGGCCGAACTGGACAAGACCATCGTCTTCGAACAAGGGCGGGCCGGCCTGACGGCGATCACCACCGCGCGCGCCCCGTATGTCGAGAGCCAGAAAAAATTCTTCGAGATGCTGGGCAACGGCGAGTCCGCGGCCGCGCGCACCTACCTGCTCGACGAGGTGAGCCCGATGCATCTCGCCTACTCCCAGAAGGTCAAGGACCTGGTCGACCTCCAGTCGGAGCGGATGCAGCAGTCCGGCGAGGCGGCCCATGCGGTTGTCGCCCAGGGTAAATCGATCATGTGGGGCGCGGCTGCATTCGCGATCGTGGCCGCCGGCCTGCTGGCGATGTGGATCATCCGCTCGATCACGGCGCCGCTGAACCGGGCAGTCGAGGTGTCGCGTGCCGTCGCCGAGGGCGATCTGTCGATGGAGCTGCAGGTGTCGGGACACAACGAGACAGCCCAACTGCTGCGCTCGCTGGCCACGATGAAGGACCGGCTGAACCAGATCGTCGGCGACGTGCGCCAGAACGCCGAGGGCGTGGCCACTGCCAGCGCGCAAATCTCGCAGGGCAACAACGACCTGGCGGGCCGCACCGAGGAACAGGCCAGTGCGCTGGAAGAAACCGCGGCGTCGATGGAGCAGCTGAACAGCACCGTGTCGCAGAACGCCGACAACGCCCGGCAGGCCAACCAGCTCGCGATCGGCGCCTCGTCGGTGGCGATCGAAGGAGGCCAGGTCGTGGGTCAGGTCGTCGACACGATGAAGGGCATCAACGACAGCTCGCGGCGCATTGCCGACATCATCAGTGTGATCGATGGCATCGCGTTCCAGACCAACATCCTGGCGTTGAACGCCGCCGTAGAAGCCGCCCGTGCCGGCGAGCAGGGTCGCGGCTTTGCCGTGGTGGCCAGCGAAGTGCGCAACCTCGCGCAACGCAGCGCCGACGCAGCGAAGGAGATCAAGCAACTGATCACCACCAGCGTCGAACGTGTCGATGTCGGCACCCAGCTGGTCGATCAGGCTGGCAGCAAGATGAACGAGATCGTGTCGTCGATCCGCCGCGTGACCGACATCATGGGCGAGATCAGTGCTGCCAGCACCGAGCAGTCGAGCGGCATGGCACAGATCGGCGAGGCGGTCACGCAGATGGACCAAGCGACGCAGCAGAACGCGGCGTTGGTCGAGGAAAGTGCGGCTGCGGCCGAGAGCCTGAAGACGCAGGCGCAGCAGCTGGTGGGCTCGGTGGCCTTCTTCAAGCTGCGTGCGGGCGACAGCGTGCATGTGGCCGCGGCGCTGCCGAGGGCCGTTGTCCCGGTGTCATCTGCACCCGCCGAGCGGCGGGGTCCGGACCGCGCGATCAATGTCGTGCGCCCGCCGTTCCGTGCCAGCGCCATCCCGGTGCCGGCTGCTGCGGCGACTGGCACAGACGACTGGACCTCGTTCTAGACGCTGACCGAGAACAACGAGCCGATCAGGCTCGTCGCGCCCATCGCCAGCACGCCCCACAGCGCGACTCGGCAGGCACTGCGCCAGACGCTGGCGCCACCGGCCTGCGCCGACAGGCCACCGAGGAAAGCCAGACTGAAGGTGGCGGTGACCCACACCACGGCCACCAGATGCGCGGGTGAGGCCAGCAGGCACACCGCCAGCGGCAGCAGGGCGCCCACTGCGAAGCTGGCCGCCGACGACGCTGCTGCCTGCAGCGGCCGGGCCACCAGCGCTTCGGAGATGCCGAGTTCGTCGCGGGCGTGTGCGGCCAGCGCATCGTGTGCCGTCAGTTGCGTAGCGACCTGGCGCGCCAGCTCGGGCTCGACGCCCCGGCCGACGTAGACGGCGCTGAGTTCGTTCAGCTCGGCGCCGGCGTCGGCGATGAGCTCGGCCTGCTCGCGGGCCAGATCGGCTGTTTCGGTGTCGGCTTGCGCATGCACCGACACGTACTCGCCCGCGGCCATCGACATCGCGCCGGCCACCAGCGCCGCCACGCCCGCGACCAGCAGTCCGCTGCGATCCGTCCCCGCCGCGGCCACCCCCAGCAACAGGCTGGCGGTGGACACGATGCCGTCGTTCGCCCCCATCACCGCCGCGCGCAGCCAGCCGATGCGGTCGGTGCGGTGGCGTTCCCAGTGGGCGCGGCGCGGCAGCATGGGCATCAGGCAGGCGCCTTTCGGTGGTAATCGACGTAGCGGTACACCAGGCCATCAGGCGTGTTGTGCGTTTCGCTGGCAGCCACGTCATAGGCCTCGCGCGGCCAGTCGGGGAAATAGGCGTCGGCATCGAAGTCGGCGTCGATCTCCGTCAGCAGCAATTCGTCGGCTTGGGGCAAGGCCAGCGCATAGATTTCCGCGCCGCCGATCACACAGACCCGCTCGACATCCCCAGCCATGGCGAGCGCGGCAGCCAGGCTCGGCGCCGCTTCGGCGCCGGCCGCAGCCCAGTGCGGGTCGCGGGTGATGACGAGGTTGCGGCGCCCCGGCAAGGGCCGGCCGATCGAATCCCATGTCTTGCGCCCCATGACGATCGGGTGCCCCATCGTCAAACGCTTGAAGCGTGGCAGGTCACCCGGCAGATGCACGAGCAACTGGTTGTCCTTGCCGATGGCCCCACGGTGGGCGACGGCCGCGATCAGGGTGAGGGTGGGGCAAGTCACAGCGAATTGTCCTCCCAAGCCCGTGGGGTTTCGCGCTCACGGCGGCAAGACAAGAACAGATATCATTTGCGTTCACATTGGGACTGCCGCCGTGAATCCATCCCTGCCGATGTCGACCCTGGACCGCTCGCCGCTGCGTGCACGCTGCACCGTCACTGGCGTCAAGGCGCCGGCGCGGGCGCCGGAATGGGGCCAGTGGCTGGAAGAGATCGGCTTCATGCCTGGCGAGCAAGTCGAGTTGATGGCGCGCGGCGCCTTCGGCGGCGACACGCTGGTGGTGCGTGTGGGTCTGTCGACATTTGCCTTGCGGAAAGCCGAGGCGGCCTGCATCCTGGTCGAATCCACGGTGTGAGCGAAGCGGTCATCCACGTCCACCGCGGCGGGCCGCTGGTGGCGCTGGTGGGCAACCCGAACTGCGGCAAGACGGCGCTGTTCAATCTGCTGACAGGCAGCCGCCAGAAGGTGGCCAACTATGCCGGTGTCACCGTCGAGCGCAAGGAAGGCAAGCTGATCACGCCGGCGGGCAAGACCTTGCGGGTGCTCGACCTGCCCGGCGCCTACAGCCTGCATGCACGTTCGCCCGACGAGCGCGTCACCTGCGATGTGCTGTACGGCCGCGCTCGCGGCGAAAAGCGCCCCGACCTGGTGGTGTGCGTGGTCGATGCCACCAATCTGCGGCGCAACCTGCGGATGGTGCTGGCGGTCAAGCGTTTGGGACTGCCTTGCGTGGTGGCGCTGAACATGACCGATCTGGCGGCGCGCCAGGGGCTGAAGGTCGATCCCGATGCGCTGGCCGCTGAACTGGGCGTGCCGGTGGTGTCCACTGTGGGCATCAAGAGCGATGGTGCCGGGCGGCTGTGCGCCCTGCTCGACGAGCCGCAAGCTTGGCGCCACGGGCCGAAACACCTGACGGTGGACACGGCCGCCGAGCCCATCGTCGGCACCCAGGCAGACCACGACACCGTGCACGCGATCCTGAAGCGACTCGGCTTGGCGGCCGTGGTGCCGCACACGGCCAGCGACCGCATCGACCGTGCGGTCTTGCATCCCGTCTTCGGGCCAGTCCTGCTCGCGGTGCTGCTGTTCCTGGTGTTCCAGGCGGTGTTCTCCTGGGCCCAGGCGCCGATGGATGCGATCAAGTCCACCACCGGCGCGCTCGGCTCGGCCGTCACCTCGTGGCTGCCCGAAGGCTGGCCGCGCAGCCTGCTGGTCGATGGCGTGATTGCCGGGGCCGGCGGTGTGGTGGTGTTCCTGCCACAGATCCTGATCCTGTTCTTCTTCATCCTGCTGCTCGAGGAGTCAGGCTACCTGCCGCGCGCTGCCTTCCTGCTCGACCGGCTGATGGGCAGTGTGGGCCTGAGCGGCCGCTCGTTCATCCCGCTGCTGTCAAGCTTTGCCTGCGCGATCCCCGGCATCATGGCTGCGCGCACGATCGCCAACCCGCGTGACCGGCTGGTGACGATCATGATCGCGCCGCTGATGACCTGTTCGGCCCGCCTGCCGGTTTACGCGCTGCTGATCGGCGCCTTCATTCCGGCACGGTCGGTGTGGGGCGGGTTCCAGTTGCAGGGTCTGGTGCTGTTCGGCCTGTACCTGGCCGGCATCGTCGGTGCGCTGCTGGTGGCCTGGGTGCTCAAGCGCTTCACCGCGCGCGGCCAAGTGCGTTCGCTGATGATGGAGCTGCCGGCCTACCACTGGCCGACGGTGCGCAACATCGCCATCGGGCTGTGGCAGAGGGTGGAGATCTTCATGCGGCGGGTCGGCGGGATCATCCTCGGGCTGACGATCGCGCTGTGGTTCCTCGCCAGCTTCCCGGCGCCGCCGGTTGGTGCCACCGGCGCTGCGATCGAATACAGCATCGCCGGCACGCTGGGGCGCGCGCTGGCGGTGGTGTTCGAGCCCATCGGGTTCAACTGGCAGATCAGCATCGCGCTGGTGCCGGGCCTGGCTGCGCGCGAGGTGGCAGTCGGTGCGCTCGGCACGGTGTACGCGCTGTCGGCCACCGGTGACGACACGGCCCAGGCGCTGACGCCGCTGATCGCCCACACCTGGAGCCTGGCCACCGCCTTGTCGCTGTTGGCATGGTATGTGTTCGCGCCGCAGTGCCTGTCGACCTTGGCCACGGTCAAGCGCGAGACCGGTGGCTGGGCCATGCCGCTGCTGATGGCTGGCTACTTGTTCGCACTGGCCTATGCGGCGTCGTTCATCACCTACCGGGTCGCGCTGATGTGGGGTGGTGGCTGAATCGAAGGTGAGGTCGAAGGGCAGGGGCGCCATGCTCAACTGGCGCCGGGGTTCAACGCGTCAGCTTGACGACCTTGTCCGGGCGCCGCAAGGTTTGCTTCGATTGAGACTTCGCGCCGGCCACCTGCACCTCGATCTTCTGCAGGCGCTTGAAGGCGTCGAACAGACCGACTTCCACCACCGTCAGTTTGTCCGGGTGCGCGCATCTGAATTCGTAGCTGGCGTCGAGGTCGGCGTGTTCGCTTTCCTTGTCGCCTTCGTTGCCAGCGGCAGGGGCCGTCGATTGCAAGGCGGCGGATTCAAGGCTCGCCTTCGTCGGCAGGCATTGCGCAGCAGCATCCGGCTTGAACAGCGCTGCAGCGTCTCCCATCTGTTTCAGCAAGGCATCGGCCGCCTGTCGCTCGGCCGGTGTGCGTGGCCGGCGCTCGAAGCCGAGCAGGCTGTCGAGCGGCGATTCCAGCTGCACCGTCAGCACTTGCCTGTCGACAGCGATGTCCACGTGCATCAAGCCGTGCACATGGGCTGCTTCGGTGGCGTGCGACGGAATCGACATCGACAACACCGTGGCGCACATCGCCAGGCCATGGGTGGCATGTCGCAGAGCTTGGTTCATGGGGTCCTTTGTGGGTTTGTCGTAGTCGACTGACCCGGCGCATCCCGGAAGGTTCGGGCCCTGCTCAGGGGAACGCCGCCGCTTCCTGGCCCTGTGCCATGTGCAGTCGCATCAGGTGCTTCGCCCGTTCGGCGTCGCGTGCCTTCAAGGCGGTCATGAGGTCGCGGTGTTCCTGCAAAGACGCGGCCAGTCGGCCGTCTTTCAGCAAAGAGTGGTGGCGGTTCAGCTTCATCACCTGCCGCATGTCGGCCACCATCTGGTTGCGCCAGCGGTTGTCGGCAATCTCCAGCAAGCGCAGGTGGAAACGTTCGTTGGCGGCGAAGAAAGCATCGGCATCGGTCACCGCGGCCTCGAGCTGCGCATGCAGCGCGGCCAGATCGTCCAGTTGTGCGGAGGTGGCCTGCTCGGCCACCACGCCGACCGCATCGCATTCGAGCAGTGACAGCAGGTGGAAAACCTCGGACAAATCGCGCTGTGAGACTTCGGTGACATAGGCGCCGCGTCGCAGCTTCATCGTCACCAAGCCTTCAGCGGCGAGCACCTTCAAGGCCTCGCGCAGCGGGGTGCGGCTGGTGCCGTATTCCGCGGCCAGCGCCTGCTCGTCGATCCAGCTGCCGGGCGCCAGCGTGTGGGCCATGATCTTCGAGCGCAGGCGCTCGGCCACCTGCTGGTACAGCGCGGTCGAGGGCAGTTGCAGCCGATCGATGCTGACATTGCCGCCTGCCATGTCGCGTGCGGCGGCGGACGGAGGTGTCGGATTCGGGGTGTCGATCGGATTCATGCGGAAGTCGGTGTGCTCGACAACAGTTCTGTTTATAATTCAATTTTGAATTATGCATGATGCGCAGCTCGAACGGCACAGCCTGCAAGCTTTGCCGCCGCGCCATGCCATGCCGAACGGAGCCCCCCATGTCTGAGCCCACGCACCTGAATTCCGACGCACTGGGCACCTGGCAGAAGGCCGCGTCCAAGTCGGCGCCGGGCGGGCAGGTCGATGCGCTGAACTGGCACACGCCGGAAGGGCTGGTGGTCAAGCCGTTGTACACCGCCGCTGACCTGAAGGACCTGCACTACACCGACACGCTGCCCGGCTTCCCGCCCTACCTGCGCGGCCCGCAGGCGACGATGTACGCGGTGCGGCCGTGGACCATCCGCCAGTACGCCGGCTTCTCGACCGCCGAGGCTTCGAACGCGTTCTACCGCAAGGCGCTGGCCGCCGGCGGGCAGGGCGTCAGCGTCGCCTTCGACCTGGCCACGCACCGCGGCTATGACAGCGACCACCCCCGGGTGACCGGTGACGTCGGCAAGGCTGGCGTCGCGATCGACAGCGTCGAGGACATGAAGATCCTGTTCGATCAGATTCCGCTCGACAAGGTCAGCGTGTCGATGACGATGAACGGCGCGGTGCTGCCGGTGCTGGCGGCCTATGTCGTCGCCGCCGAAGAGCAGGGCGTGTCGCAGGAGTTGCTGGCGGGGACCATCCAGAACGACATCCTCAAGGAGTTCATGGTCCGAAACACCTACATTTTTCCGCCCGAGCCGAGCATGCGGGCGATCGGCGACATCATCCAGTACACGGCACAGAACATGCCTAAGTTCAACTCGATCTCGATCTCGGGTTACCACATGCAGGAGGCCGGCGCGAACCAGGCGCTCGAACTCGCCTTCACGCTCGCCGACGGCCGCGAGTACGTGAAGGCGGCGCTCGCGAAAGGCCTCGATGTCGACGCGTTT
>JANXTP010000092.1 GCA_025352345.1 Burkholderiales bacterium
ATGCCGATCAGCAACACGATGCCGATGATCGCCACGATGCCGAGCTCCTGGCCGCTGATCAGCAGCGCCAGCAAAGCACCGAGCCCGGCCGACGGCAGGGTCGACAAAATCGTCACCGGGTGGATATAACTTTCATACAACACGCCCAGCACGATGTACATCGTGACCACAGCCGCCAGGATCAGCAGCAGAGTGCTGGTCAGCGACGCGCGAAACGCTTCGGCCGCGCCCTGGAAACTGGTCTCGACGCTGACCGGAAAATCGAGCTTGGCCTCTTCGGCGCGGATCGCGTCCACCGCCTCGCCCAGAGAGGTGCCAGGCTGCAGGTTGAACGACACCGTAGCGGCGGGAAACTGGGCCACGTGGTTTATCGACAGGGCGGCAGGTCTTTCGACGATCTGCGCTACGGACGACAGGGGCACCTGCACTACGCCGCCGGTGCTGGTCGGGGTGGTGGCGGTGCTGGTCGAGACCGCCTTGGCCCCGGGCACATACAGACTTTCCAGCGACCGGGGTCCCAGCTTGAATTGCGGCGCTACCTCGAGTACCACGCGGTACTGGCTAGATTGCGTGTAGACGGTCGAGATCAGGCGCTGACCGAACGCGTTGTACAGGGCAGTGTCGATGGCCGCTACCGTGACGCCCAGCCGGCCTGCGGCCTCCCGGTCGATCTGCACGTAGGCCTGAAGGCCCTGGTCCTGCTGGTCGCTGGCCACGTCGGCCAGTTGCGGCAGCGCCTTGAGGCGCTCGATCAGTTGAGTCGTCGCGTTGCCCAATTCCGCCACATCCGGGGAACTCAGCAGAAACTGGTATTGCGTCTTGGACACCCGGTCCTCGATCGTCAGGTCCTGCACCGGCTGCATATAAGCGGTGATACCCGGCACGCGCGAGGTGACATCGGCGAGACGGCGTATGACCTGACTGGCGGATTCGGTGCGTTGTGAGAACGGCTTGAGCGTGATCTGCATGCGCCCGGTGTTGAGCGTCGGGTTGGCGCCATCCACGCCGATAAACGACGCCAGGTGATCGACGGCAGGGTCCTTCAGGATCACATCGGCCAATGCCTGTTGGCGCTCACTCATGCTATCGAAAGAGGTGGTTTGCGTGGCTTCGGTAATGACTTGCACCAGGCCCGTGTCCTGGGTCGGGAAAAATCCCTTCGGAACCAGCACGTACAAGAGCGCGGTCAAGGCCAGCGTCAGCAGGAACACCAGCAAGGTTGCGACCGGCCGGTCCAGCACCCAGTCCAGCATGCGGCCGTAACGCATCACCATGCTGTCGAAGGCCCGGGCGCTCCAGGTCGCGATGCGCCCGTGTTTCTGTGTCCGCTCCTGGCGCAGCAGGCGCGCGCTCATCATGGGCGTAAGCGTAAGCGAAACGAAGGCTGAAATCAAAATCGCCACCGCCATGGTGATCGCGAATTCATGGAACAGGCGGCCAACCACATCACCCATGAACAGCAGCGGTATCAACACCGCGATCAACGACACCGTCAGGGAAACGATCGTGAAGGCGATCTGCTTGCTGCCCTTGAGCGCCGCTGCCATCGGGGTTTCGCCCTGTTCCACATAACGGGCGATGTTCTCGATCATCACGATTGCGTCGTCCACCACGAAACCGGTGGAGATGGTCAGCGCCATCAGCGTCAGGTTGTTGATCGAGAAGCCGGCCAGGTACATCACGCCGAAGGTACCGAGCAGCGACAGCGGTACTGCGGCGGCCGGGATCAGGGTGGCACTGGCGCTGCGCAGGAACAGAAAAATCACCATCACCACCAACACCACCGACAACAGCAATTCGAACTGCGTGTCATCCACCGAGGCGCGGATGGTCGTGGTGCGGTCGGCAATGATCTGCACATCGATGGAGGCCGGCAAACTGGCCTGCAGCTTGGGCAGCAAGGCCTTCACGCGATCCACCGTCTGGATCACGTTGGCACCCGGCTGGCGTTGGATGTTCAGGATCACGCCGGGCGTGCGGTCGGCCCATGCGGCCAGCCGCAGGTTTTCGGCGTCATCGATGATCCGCGCCACATCCCTGAGCCGCAGGGGATTGCCGTTCTTCCACGCCACGATCAGGTTTTCGTATTCGGCCACCGACCGGAGCTGGTCGTTGGCGTCGATGGTGGATGCGCGTTGTGCGCCGTCAAAACTGCCTTTGGCCTGGTTGACGTTGGCGCTGGCTATGGCCGAGCGCAGGTCATCGAGCGACAGGCCGAGCGCCGCCAGCGCGGTCGGGTTGGCCTGAATCCGTACCGCAGGGCGGCGGCCGCCCGCGATGCTGACCAGCCCAACGCCCTCCACCTGCGACAGCTTGGGGGCGAGGCGGTTCTCGGTCAAGTCATGTACCTTGATCAGCGGCAGGGACGGCGATGTGACTGCGATCGTCAGCACCGGCGCGTCGGCCGGGTTGACCTTGCTGTAGATCGGTGGCATCGGAAGGTCGGCGGGCAACAGGTTGCCCCCGGCGTTGATGGCCGCCTGTACCTCCTGTTCGGCGACGTCGAGCGAAAGCCCCAACGAAAAACGCAGCGTGATGACCGACGCACCGCCCGAGCTGGTCGAGGTCATCTGGCTGAGGCCGGGCATCTGGCCGAATTGGCGCTCGAGCGGCGCCGTGACGGTGGTTGAGATCACGTCCGGGCTGGCTCCCGGATACAGCGTGGTGACCG
>JANXTP010000125.1 GCA_025352345.1 Burkholderiales bacterium
GCCGGCGCGCCACTGCCGCTTCGATCAGGGTCCACAAGGGAGCCGCCCGTCTGGCCAGCACCGCCAGCGATTGCCGCAGATCGATCATCTGGTCCAGCCGCGAGCGAAAGAAGTCTCCAGCGTGCTCATCGCCTGATCCCCAGAAATCAGACCACTGGTCGTCCCGCCCGCTCGTCGCCTCACCCCAACCACTTCCCCAAGAATCCAAACGTCCGATCCCAGGCCCGCTGGGCCCACACCGGATCGAACTGCGTCGCCACAATCCGACCCGGGCCCACGGCGGTCTCGTTGGCGAAGGCGTGGTGCGCCAGGTAGCGGTGGAACTCGAAGTTCACGCCGGCTTCGCGCAGCTGGCCTTCCAGCGCGTCGACGGTCGTTATCGGGAAGAACTCGTCTTGGGTGGCCCAGTGGCCGAGCAGCGGGACTTTGATCTTCGTCGCGTCGACGTATTCGAGCGGCGGGCAGCCGTACCAGACGACGCCGGCGTCGGCTTCGGGCGTGGCACACAGGCTCAGCAGGGTCAGCGCGCCGCCCATGCAGAAGCCGGTGATGCCCACCTTCTGGCTCACGTTGCTGCCCTGCTTCAGGTGCAGCACCGCGCCGCGGATGTCCTGTGACGCGGCGTCGCCGAAGTTCAGCCCGGTCATCAGGTGGTGGGCTTCCTCGGCCTCGACCGTCAACTGGCCGCGGTACAGCTCGGGCACCAGCGCGCGTTAGCCCGCTTGCGCCAGCCGGTTGGCCACGCCGCGGATCTGCGCGTTCACGCCCCACCACTCCTGGATAACGACGATGCCGGGCGCCTCAGCCGCGTTCGCCGGCTCGGCCAGGTAGCCCGAGGCGGCTTGCCCGTCGGGGCGTTGGAAGGTGATGGTGGTGCCCATGGGCGGTCTCCGTCAGGGGGGGATCAACACGCAGCGTCAAGGGTTGGCGCGGTTATCAGACCCGCCGCGCATCGATCGGCAGTGCCACGCCGCAGGCTTCCAGCGCCTGGGCCACCGTGCCGCGGCTCACCGGTTTGTGCAGGAAGGCATCGCAGCCGGCCAGTTCGGCCCGCACGCGTTCGAGCGGGCGGGCCGAGCCGGTGACGACGATCAGCACGCACACGGTGTCGTTGGCGTGGCTGGGCGGCGCCTTGACGCGACTGCACAGGTCCTGGCTGGCCGGCGCGGCCGAGCCGTCGAAGATGATGTTCAGGAAGGCCGCGGCGTAGCGCTTGGCGGCCAGCATGCGCACTGCCTGCATCGTGCTCTGCACCGGGTGCGTTCGAAAGCCGAAGGCTTCGAGCAGCGCACACAGCTGCTCGCGGGCCGTGTCGTCGCTTTCCAGCACCAGCACGTCTGGCGGCGCGGCCGCTGGCTGCCCTTTGTTGGCCTGCAGGCTGCGCCGCACCTCCGCACGCCGCAGTGCCTTGGTGGCGGCTTTGGCGGTCGGCGACAGACTGCTGGGCGCCGCGGCGTGTGCAGCGCTGTGGCGGGAGGACGGCGGAGGTGCCGTGGGCTGGCTCTCGGGTGGTGGGGCGTAGGGCAGCGGCGCCTGCGGGTCGGCCAGGATCACGCCTTGCGGCAGCGGGTTGGCAGGTGCTGCATCGTCGTCGCTGGGGGCTGGCGGTGCCTCGAACTCGCGCAGCGTCAACGGTGGCAGCGGTGTGTCGGGCTCGCGCGTTTCGGCGGGACGGGTTGGATGGGCGGGCTCGCTGTGACCATCGAGCCCGCCGGTGCGCGAATTGAACCAGCGCTGCAATTCCGGTGCGTCAAGATGCACCGACGGCGTGGTGTCGGCGTCGAGCTCCATCTCAGTCAGGTCGACGAAGGTCTCGGAGGGCTCGCCAGCGCCCGGCAGCATCCTGCCGCGCAGCGTGGCACCACAGGTGCTGCAGGTGCCGGCGTCGGGCAGGTTCAACCGGACACAGGCCGGACACACGTTGAACGGGGTCATGACCCATTCTGGCCGAGCCCTTGTCCGGCGCAATCCCCCTTTTAGCAAGTCGTGCCGCGCGTGTGCGGCCCATGCGATGGCGCTACTCGATCAGGCAGGCACTGATTTGCTGTGGCAAGTCGACACGCCATGGGTCCAGCCCGGCCGGTACTGCGCATGCTCCGTAGCCCCAGCTGACCAGCGCGGCGGGGCAGCCGGCGGCCCGTGCGGCCAGGATGTCGGGCGGAGCATCGCCGACCATCAGCAGGCTCGACGTTGAGACCCCAAGGTGCGCGGCCGTGGTCTGCAGCATCAGCGGCGAGGGCTTGCGCTGCGCGGGGGAGTCGGCGCCCTGCACATGCGACAGCCAGGGCAGCAGGCCAGCCACCTCGACGACCGCGCGCGCCAGATGGGTTGGCTTGTTGGTGACCACCGCCAGCGGGTAGCGGCGCGCGCTCAGCTGGCGCAGCAGCTCAGCGATGCCGGGGAAGACATGCCCATGCGCGAGCGGCGCGGCCAACGTTGCCGCGTCGAAGCCGGTGCGCAGCGCCTGTCGCAAGGCAAGATCGTTCGGTGACACGCCTTGCGCTTCCAGCGCACGGGCGATCAGCGCATCCGGGCCGTCACCGATCCAGCGGCGCACCGTCGCCAGATCGAAGCGCCGCAGCCCCGCGGCGGCCAGTGCGGTGTTGACCGCGTGGCCGATGTCGGGCGCGCTGTCGATCAGCGTGCCATCGAGATCGAAGGCGACCGCGCGAATGGAACGGAGGTCGGCCACTCGGGCTGTGCCGGCGTCAGGCTCGCCGAGCCTGTGCACCGGCAAGCGCATTCGCGCGAATCGCGGCGATCGATTCGGCATAACGCCCGCCGCTGAACACTGCCGAGCCAGCGACCAGCGTGTCGGCGCCGGCGTTGCCGACGCGCCGGGCGTTGTCGGCCTTGACGCCGCCATCGACCTCCAGCCAGATGTCGCGCCCGGTGGCATCGATGCGCTGGCGCACCGCATCGATCTTCGGCAGCACATGCTCGATGAAGCTCTGCCCACCGAAGCCGGGGTTGACCGACATCAGCAGCACCAGGTCGAGCTGATCGAGCACGTGGTCGAGGCAGTTCAGCGGCGTGGCGGGGTTCAGCACCAGGCCGGCCTTCAGTCCGAACGAGTGGATCAGCTGGACCGTGCGGTCGACGTGTTCGCTGGCCTCGGGGTGGAACGAGATGATGGCCGCACCGGCCTGCGCGAACATCGGGATCAGCGCATCGACCGGCTTGACCATCAGGTGCACATCGATTGGCACGGGCTGGCCGCCGTTCACGGCGTAGGGCTTGATGGCCTGACAGACCAGCGGCCCCACCGTCAGGTTGGGCACGTAGTGGTTGTCCATCACGTCGAAATGGATCACATCAGCACCGGCGGCGATCACCGCGGTGACCTCCTCGCCCAGACGGGCGAAGTCGGCGGACAGCAGGCTGGGCGCAATGCGCATGGTCGGGGTGGGCATGGGGGCTCTTTTCAATGGCGGGGCGGGGATGGCTGCGTGGTGCACCGGGGATTCCAACGCATTCAGGCCCTGATTTTCCCGCCGTTCGTGAGGTGGCGTGCCAGCTTTTGCATCAAGCCAACGCCGATGAATCAACGCGCCTGCGTGCGGCAGCCTTTGACCAAGTCCAGCGCCGGCTCGTAGACCTTGGTCTGTACGTCGAGCAGGCCGAGCATCGTGTGGAACAGGTTGTCGTGCGTGGCGCGTAGGGTGGCGCGGGTGCGCAGGCAGGCGAGGTCGATCTGGCGGCTGTCGGCGAACGACGGCGACAGCCACATCACCATCGGCACCTGGGTCTGCTGGATCGGCGCGATGGCATAGGGCAGGCCGTGCAGGAACAGGTTGTTCTCGCCCAGCGACTCGCCGTGGTCCGACACGTACAGCAAGGCGGTGTCGTAATGCGCGCTCTGCGATTGCAGGAAGCGGATGGTGTCGGCCAGCACATGGTCGGTGTAGGTGAGCGAGTTGTCGTATGAATTGACGACCGCGTCCGTCGTGCACTTGCGCAGCTCGGCGGTGTCGCAGGTCGGTGTGTAGCGCTTGAATTTCTCGGGCGCGCGCCGGTGGTACGCCGGGCCGTGGCTGCCCATCTGGTGCAGCACGATCAGGTGGTTGCCCTTGCCCTGTTCCGTGATCTTGTCACCGTCCAACTGCGCCTCCAGGCCTTTCAGCAGGATCTCGTCCAGGCATTCGGGGCCGCTGCACAGCGCGGGGTCGGCCGTGTCGGCCATCTTCTGGAATGGCAGCCCCTCGCACACGCCCTTGCAGCCGGACTGGTTGTCGCGCCACTGCACGTCGAAGCCCGCGCGGTGCACCACGTGCAGCAGCGACTCTTCGCCGCGGATGCGGTCCTCGTCGTAGTCGCGCCGGCCGATCCGCGAGAACATGCAGGGCACCGAGGTTTCGGTGTTGGTGCCGCAGCTGCCCACATCGGTGAAGTTGACGACATTGAGCGCGGCCAGTTCGGGCGTGGTCTGCCGCGCGTAGCCGTTCAGCCCCCAGTTCATCGCGCGGGCGGTTTCGCCGACGACCAGCACGAACAGCAGCGGCTTGCTGCGCCCGGCCCAGGCCGGGCCGGGCACCGCGTCCACGCCGACGGGCACCTGCGGCTTGGTCGCTTCGACCGCGTCGGCGGTGGCCACCCTGGCCAGCGAATACACATAGTTGGCCGGGGTCACCAGGTAGCGCATCGACTTGTTCGACCTCATCAGCGACGACAAATCCTGCGACACCGCCATGAACGCGCCGATGCCGACCAACACCGCGGCGACGAACGCGCCCAGGCGCCAGGGAATCGCCGTCCGCCAGGGCCGGCCGCGCACCTGCGTGACCCACACCAGTGCGGCCGGCAGCACCGCCTGCCAGGCCAGGTGCGTCAGCATGTCCCAGGCCAGCAGGTCACGCGCTTCGCCGACATCGGTGTGCACCAGGTTGCGCAGCATCGTCGGGTCCAGGAACACCGAGTACTTGCCCATGAAGTAGGTCGCGAGGGCCGTGCATACCAGCAGCAGGATCAGCACCGGCTTGGCGGTGCGGCGGGTAACGACGAGGCACAACAGGAGGAAGTGCACCATCACCAGCAGCACGAACACGCCGATGCCGAAGCGCCAGGTGCCCGGGTCGCCAGGCGACCGATCGGTGAGCGCGCTGGCCCAGAACGAGCGGTTGCAGACCGCCACGAAATACACGCTGATCCACAGCGCCAGCGCTTCGGTCGACAGCGTCCAGGTCTTGCGCGCGCCCTGTGGCGTGCTGGTTGTTGAACGCATGATCGTGACCAGAGGGCGTGGAAGGGAAAGGCGAGCCTGTCAACACACCCGGCGCGCCAGACAAACGCTGTCGGCCGGGGCCCGGCTGCAAACAAACGATCGTGGAGGCCGGGCCTTAATTCTGGATGAACCGCGGTGCGCGGGACGCTCAGTTGGCGAAGGCCGCGATCCCCGTCATCGCCCTCCCGAGGATCAGCGCGTG
>JANXTP010000150.1 GCA_025352345.1 Burkholderiales bacterium
GCCAGGCCGCGCCTTTCAGCGCTTCAAGGATGCGGCCCACATGACCGACCGCCTCGGCGCGCTGGCCGCACTGGTCAACGCTCACGCCGAGCTGGCCACGCCCGCACTGGAGCGCTTCCACGCGATGTTCAAGGGCGAAGCGCTGGTCATCGACAAATGGTTCGCGCTGCAGGCCACCGCCCCCGAGGTCGATGGCCGGGTGTTCGCGCGGGCGCAACAGTTGCTGAAGCACCCTGACTTTTCCATCCGCAACCCGAACCGCGCGCGCAGCCTGATCGCCTCGCTGTGCATGATGAACCCGGCGGCTTTCCACCGCGCCGATGCGGCGGGCTACAACTTCTGGGCCGACCGGGTGCTCGAACTCGATGCTGCGAACCCGCAGCTGGCCGCGCGCATGGCCCGCATCATGGACCGCTGGAGTCGCCTCGCCGAGCCCTACCGCAGCGCGGCGCATCAGGCCATCAGCCGCGTCGCAGCGAAGCCCGACCTGTCGAGCGATGTGCGAGAGATCGTGTCGCGAGCACTGACCAGTTGAAGGAGGAAAAAATGAGCACACGAGTCAGCCTGACGCAGTACCTGGTCGAGCAGCAACGCCAGCACGGCAACATCCCCGCGCAACTGCGGCTGCTGATCGAGGTGGTGGCGCGCGCCTGCAAGCGCATCAGCATCAGCGTCAACAAGGGTGCACTCGGTGACGTGCTGGGCAGCGCCGAGACCGAAAACGTGCAGGGCGAGGTGCAGAAGAAGCTCGACATCATCGCCAACGAGGTGCTGATCGAGGCCAATGAATGGGGAGGCCACCTGGCGGCGATGGCCAGCGAAGAAATGGAAGACGTCTACGTCGTGCCGAACCGCTTCCCCCAGGGCGAATACCTGCTGCTGTTCGACCCGCTCGACGGCTCCAGCAACATCGATGTGAACGTCAGCATCGGCACCATCTTCTCGGTGCTCAAGCGCGACGACTCCGGCCGCCCGGTCAGCGGAGCCGACTTCCTGCAGCCGGGCCGCCAACAGGCCGCCGCCGGCTACTGCGTCTACGGGCCGCAGACCACGCTGGTGCTGACCGTGGGCGATGGCGTCGCGATGTTCACGCTCGACCGCGAGCAGGGCTCGTGGGTGCTGACGCAGGACAGTGTGCAGATTCCCGAAGACACCCAGGAATTCGCGATCAACATGAGCAACATGCGCCACTGGCGCCGCCGATGCGCCGCTACATCGACGAGTGCCTGGCCGGCGCCGACGGTGTGCGCGGCAAGAACTTCAACATGCGCTGGATTGCCAGCATGGTGGCCGACGTGCACCGCATCCTCACGCGCGGCGGCGTGTTCATCTACCCCTGGGACCGGCGCGAGCCCGGCAAGGCCGGCAAGCTGCGGCTGATGTACGAGGCCAACCCGATGGGATTCCTCGTCGAACAGGCCGGCGGCGCAGCCACCAACGGCCAGCAACGCATCCTCGACATCGCACCCGACGCATTGCACCAGCGCGTCAGCGTGATGCTGGGTTCGAAGAACGAAGTCGAGAGGGTGACGCGCTATCACCAGGAGGCCGGTTGAGCCCGGCCGCCGGGAGACCGACAGCTATAATTCAAGGCTACGCCGGTGTAGCTCAGTTGGTAGAGCAGCTCATTCGTAATGAGAAGGTCGAGGGTTCGATTCCTTTCTCCGGCACCAGTCCAATCCCGCGCTCAGCCCCGTTCGAAAGACGGGGCTTTGTCGTTTCTGGCATCGCTGCCAGCGCATCATCGGGCCTCCAAATTGCAAGCACTTCCGGCCATGAACGACATCGACTCTTCAGACGACGAGGCCGACGCCACGCTGCTCTACAACGTGGTGTATTGCAGCCGCGCATCCGCGGACGTGGACGACGCTGCGGTGTCCCGCATCGTCGACACCTCGCGGCGCCACAACCGCGAACGCGGCATCACCGGCTTGCTGGTCTTCGGCAGCGGCATCTTCTTCCAGTGGCTCGAAGGCCCGCGCGAGCAGGTCATGCAGCTGATGGCCACGCTGAAAACCGACTCGCGCCATCGCGAAGTCGTGCTGCTGAGCGAAAGCGAAGAAGTGCGCGAACGGCTGTTCTCGGACTGGGACATGGAACGGGTGTCGCCCGACGACATCCGCGATGTTCTCGAAGATGCGCTCGACTCGGCCGAAGACCCGAAGCACGCTGAGGTGTTGACGCTGCTGCTGGAGCATCTCGATTCCGGTCCGCTGCGCGAACTGAGCGTAGCCTGAACGGCCGGCCAATACGAATCAGGCGGTGCCGTCGGGCAGCGCCGCACGCTCCCCGCGCGCCATATTCACCCGCGCCAGCAACAGCAGGCCACCGACGAAGAACGTAGCGGTGTAGCCCATCGCCAGGCGTTGGTTGCCGCCGGTCAGCCAGGTGATCAGGCCAAAGGTCAGCGGACCCACGACGGCAGAAGCCCGGGTGGCGAAAGTCCACAGGCCAAAGAACTCTCCGCGGCGGTTAGCGGGGGTGAACAGGCCGGCCATCGCGCGCCCGGCCGACTGGCTGGAGCCCATGCACAGCCCGGCGATCAGCGCGGCGACCCAGAACAAGCCCGGCCCGGTGGCCAGCACCGCGAGCACCGTCATCACGATCCAGCCGACCAGCGTGATCGCCAGCGCCGGCTGATGGCCGATGCGGTCCTGCCAGTAACCGAAGGCGAAAGCACCTGCCGCCGCGGCGATGTTGACGACGAAGATCAGCAGCATGGTGTCGGCCTGCTTGAAGCCGAGCACCTGCTCGGCATACACCGCCGCCAGCGTGATGACCACCGCGATGCCCGCCTGGTAGCAGGCGCCGCAGGCGAGCAGCCAGCAAAAATCGCGGTAGCGGCGCGCGGCGCGCCAGGTCTCGGCCAAGCGCGCCAGCGAGGCGCCAATGCCCGTACCCGTCAATGGCGCCCCCACCGTGTTCTGCGGCACCGCCCGCTCGCGCAGCAGCGTGAACGTGGCAATTGATGCGAGCGCATAGATGGTCGCCGTGATCGCCATCGTGACCGGCACGAAGGCAGTGGCCGGCTCGCCGCGCTGCTGCGCGGCCAGCACGTAGGCAAGGCTCAGCCCCAAGGTCAGCATGCCGCCCAGGTAGCCGAAGCTCCAGCCCCAGCCCGACACCCGGCCCAGCGCCTCGGGCCGCGCCAGTTCAGGCAGGAAAGCGGCAGTCAGCGATTCGCCGTATGAATACGCAACATTCGACACCACGATGGCCAGCACGGCCAGCCACAGATCGCCCGGTCCGGCACCGACCAGCGCGAACGTTCCCAGCACACAAGCCACCGTGCAAAAACCCAGCCAGCGCTTCTTGCTGGCGCGCAGGTCGGCATGGGCACCGACTGCCGGCAGCGTGAGCATCACGATCAGGCTCGACGCCGCGATCGCCAGCGTCCACGCCAGCGTGCCCCAGGCTGCGCCCTGCGCGACGACGCTGACGAAATACGCGTTGAAAACCGCCGTCAGCACAACGGTGGTGTAACCCGAATTGGCGAAGTCGTACATCGCCCAACCGAACACCTCGCGCTTGCGCACACCGTTGTTGAGCAAGCGCTGCGAGAACAGATCCACGAGCGGCTTTGTTATTTCAGCGATTCAGCGGTCGTGATCGCCGGTCGGCGACAGCGTGGCCAGCACCTTGTCGACGCGCTTGCCGTCGAGGTCCACCACCTCGAAACGCCAGCCTTCCCACTCGACGCTGTCGGTGGTGTGCGGCAGCCGGCCGAGCAGCAGCATGATCATGCCGGCCAGCGGGTTGTAGCGGCCGCGGCCTTCTTCGGGCAGGTCTTTCAGGTCGAGCCGGTCCTTCAATTCGGGCACCGGGATCAGGCCATCGAAAAGCCAGCTGCCGTCGTCGCGGCGCACCGCCCAGGCGTCGTCGCTCGGCGTGGTGAATTCGCCGGTGATGGCTTCCAGCACATCACGCACGGTGATCATGCCCTGCACCTCGCCGTACTCGTCGACGACGAACACCAGTTGCGCGCTCGATGCGCGAAACTGGTCGAGCAGCTCCATGCCCGACAGCGTTTCCGGCACGAACACCGCGGGCTGCAGGCGCTCGGAGATGTCGAGCCCCGCGCCGCCGATCGCCTGCTGCAGCAGGCTTTGCGCCGACACCACGCCGACCACATCGTCGAGCCCGCCGCGGCACACCGGGTAGCGCGAATGCTCGTCGGCCGCGATCACCTTCAGCACCGCATCGGCCGGCGCCGTAGCTTCCAGCCACACGATTTCGCCGCGAGGGATCATCATCGAGCCGACCTGCCGGTCATCGAGGCGGAACACATTGCGCACCATCTGGTGCTCCTGCGCCTCGATCACGCCGGCGTCCAAGCCCTCTTCCAGGCTGGCGGCGATTTCCTCTTCCGTCACGCTGCGGTTCGGGCCGCCGCGGATGCCCATCAGGCTCAGCGTGCCCTCGGTACAAAACGACAGCAACATCACGAACGGCCGCGCTGCCATCGACAGCCAGTTCATCGGCTGCGCCACCAGCCGGGCCACCGATTCGGGGTACATCTGGCCCAGGCGCTTGGGCACCAGCTCGCCGAAGATGATGGTCAGGAAGGTGATGATCACCACCACCATCGCAGTGGAGGTGATCTCTGCGGCGCGGTCGTGCATCGTGAACGTGCGCTGCAGCCACAAGGCGAACGGCGCCGAGAACGCGGCGTCGCCGACGATGCCGTTGAGCACGCCGATCGAGGTGATGCCGATCTGCACGGTGGACAGGAACTTGGTCGGGTCATCGTGCAGCTCCATCGCCGCCATCGCGCCCGCATCACCGGTTTCCACCATCACCTGCAGCCGCGCCTTGCGGCTGGCCGTGAGCGCCATCTCCGACATCGCGAACAAGGCATTCACCAGGATCAAAAAAGCCAGTAAGACGACGTCCATGCGGGGCGTGAGTGAGGGGGATCGGGCCAGCGTAGCAGAATCGTTTGATGGTCTACCTGATTGGCGATGTGCAAGGCTGCTGCGGCGCGCTGCAAAGGCTGCTCGACACGCTGGGCTTCTCACCCTCGCGCGACCACGTGGTCGTGCTGGGCGATCTGGTCAACCGCGGCCCCGACAGCCTGGGCACGCTGCGCCTGCTGCGCGGCCTGGGCGATGCCGCCACCTGCCTGCTCGGCAACCACGACCTGCACTTTCTGGCAGTAGCCCACGGCATCCGCAAGGCACACCGCAGCGACACACTCACCGACATCCTCCACGCGCCTGACCGAAACGAATGGGTCGACTGGCTGCGCCATCGCCGCATGGCGCTGCACGACCATGGCTGGCTCATGGTGCATGCCGGCGTGCCACCGCAATGGACGCTGGCCACCACGCTGCAGCTCGCCGCTGAGGTCGAACAACAACTGCGCGGCCCCGACCTGCACGCCTTTCTGACCGTGATGTACGGCAACCAGCCCGACCGCTGGAGCGATGCACTGCAAGGTGCCGACCGCTGGCGCTTTGCCATCAACGCGCTGACCCGCACCCGCTTCGTGAGAGCCGATGGCGCCCTGGATTTCGAGACCAAGGAAGGCGCTGCCGACGCGCCGCCGGGCCTGCTGCCGTGGTTCGATCACCCGCAACGCCAGACGCAGGGCGTGGCGATGGCCTTCGGCCATTGGTCCACGCTGGGCTTGATCCAGCGGCCCGACCTGCTGGCACTCGACACCGGCTGCATCTGGGGCGGCAAACTCAGCGCGGCGCGCATTGCGCCCGATGGCAGCAGCGAGATCATCCAGATCGATTGCGAACAGGCGCGGCACCCCGGCTGACAGCCGCTGGCAGCGTGGCCGCGCAAAACTGCCCGCCTACAATTCGAGCGTTGGAAGCGTGGCCGAGCGGTTTAAGGCTGCAGTCTTGAAAACTGCCGTGGGGGTAACCCCACCGTGAGTTCGAATCTCACCGCTTCCGCCATTTCACCTCTGTCGTGAACCGGTAAAACGGCTTTGCCCTCCAAAGAACCCGCCTGAGGATTTGCACTTGGGTGATACGCATCAACCCACCCGACTTTCGCGGTCTCGGAGCGCGGTGCCGAGAAGCAGACCATCCGCAATGCGTCCCTCCTTTTCGCTGGCACAGCGCTGGTCGTCGCGTGCTCTTAGGCCAATGCAGTGTTCGTTGCAACGACTTGGGGCACGACAGGGGTTGATCTTCAAGAGTCATACACGCGACTGCAGACAGCGGTGACGCGCTGGGCAGTCAGGGTGTTGTCCTTCCGGTAGCGTCAAGCAAGCCATTCGAGCAGCTGCCGACCAGCGACGAGCAACGGAAGAACAGCAGCGAGGGACAGCCGTTGAATCCAGCCTTTTGATTCGCAGCCAAGATGATCATTGTCAGAACTTTCCTACACCAAGTACCAAATCCCCCCTAGCCTTCCGCCGAGAAGAGATGCGACACTTTGGTTGGAATTGAAAACGTGTCAACTGATCGGGAGAACACTGTGAATCAACATAAGAAGCTTGCCCTCGCCGTCGCATTGCTCTGTGCGTCGTGCGCCACCATGGCCCAAGAAACGGCCTTCAACCCTTCGTGGTACATCCAGCCCAGCATCAACGGCTTCAAGCCGGACCCGGACTTCGGCCTGAACAACGGCAAACCGGTTGGCTATGGCGCCGGCCTGAAATTCGGCAAGGCCATCAGTGACCATTGGGATGTGCAAATGGGCTACGTCTATGGCCGCGCCCGTGAAAGCGGCCAGCGCTACCAGCAACACCTGCTGGGCGCCGATGCGTTGTATCTGTTCTCGCGTGACACCTTCCGTCCGTTCTTCCTGATCGGTGCTGGCGTTGAGCACGACATGGTCAATCTGAACAGCGGCCGTACATCACAAACCGCGCCTTACGTGAGCGCTGGTCTGGGCTTCCAGGCCGTCATCAATGACCGCGTTACGTTCCAGGCGGATCTGCGGAACGTCCACGGTTTCGCCGGTGGCAACAACTTTGACCATATCAAGAGCAACAACTACTACATGACGGTCGGTTTGAACATTGCGTTTGATGCGCCACCGGCCCCGGCACCCGCCGCACAACCGCCCGTCGCCCCAGCAATGCTGCCAGAGCCAGCGCCGGTAGCTCCAGCGCCGCCACCTCCGCCGGCACGTTTCGAGAAGGTGTCCCTCTCGGCCACTGAGCTGTTCTCGTTTGACAGCGCCACGCTGAATCCGAACCAGCCCAAGCTGGACGACATTGCCAATCTGTTGAACGCCAACAGCGGCGTCACCAACGTGGTCATCTCGGGCTATGCCGACCGTCTGGGCAGCGACAAATACAACCAGAAACTGTCAGAACGCCGCGCCAACGCGGTCAAGGACTATCTGGTCAGCAAAGGTGTGGCCGCCAGTCGTTTGAATGCGATCGGTAAAGGCGAATCGAATCCTGCCGTTGAATGCAACAACAAGAACCGGGCAGCCTTGATCAAGTGCCTGGAACCGAACCGCCGCGTTGATGTCGAGCAAATCACCGTCGATCGCCGCGTTCAGTAAGCACTCAGCCCAAGCCCCGCAACGCGAGTTGCGGGGCTTTTTTATTGGCTGCGCCTGCCAGTTCATTCAACGATGTGCACCTCCAATCAAACCGTCTCGGTGGTGGCCATCGAGGTCCTTGCAGCGCCCGTGAGGGTGAAGGCAGCAAGCCACCGCGTGTCGCGAAGATCGCAGCCGATCGTCGTTTTCTTGCTGCTGATGTCGCTGCTCTGGCTGATGCTGCTGGGGGCGCCATCGGCCCACGCCGAAACCCTGCGCTGCAAAGGTCGCGCGACCGAGGTCGGCGACTCGCGCCTGACGGTGCTGACCAATTGCGGCGAGCCGAAGCTGAAAGACTCGTTTTGCGCACCGGTGTACGTCGCGCCCACGCTGCAGCAGGTGCCAGCGCCGATCGCCGGGCTGCTGGCGCCGTGCCTGCAGGTTGACGAATGGCAGTACGACCGCGGGCCGGGCAACCTCACGGCCACGGTGCGCTTTCAGTACGGCCGGGTGCAGTCGATCACCTACGGCCAGCCACCGTCCTGAGCGGCCAGCGCGCCTGGCGGCATCACGCGATCAAGGCGCGTTGATAAACGCCACCACGTCGTCGAGCACTGGCGCCAGCCAGCGCAGCGGGGCTGCGAAGGCTGCGGCCAGCGTCATGTGGTTGACGCGGCCGTAGAGCTGCATCGTCACCGGCCGACCCACCGCCTGCAGGTGCGTGTACAGGCCGACGGTGTTGCGCTGCGGATCGACCAGGTCATCAGTGCGCGCTGCGCCGAGGAAAGTCTTCGGTGCCGCCACGCTGACGTGTTCGAACACCTGCGTGCCCGATGGGTAGTTGGGGTGGAAGAACACCGGCTTCGCATCGGGGTTGGTGATCGGCAGGAAGTCATACGGCCCGGCCAGCCCGATGAAGCCAGCCAGCTCGGCGGGGCTGTGGCCGGTGGGGCGCAGCCAGCGCGCATCGAGCGCCAGCATCGCGGCGTTGTACGCGCCGGCGCTGTGGCCCATCACGAACACCCGCTGCGGGTTGCCGCCCAGCGCCCTCGCCTGCTCCAGCCCGTAAGCCAGTGCCTTGGCGCTGTCTTCGAGGAACTCCGGGTAGCGAACCGCCGGGTAGAGCCGGTAGTCGGCCACCAGCGTCAGCACGCCGCGCGAGGCCAGTGCCGCAGCGACGAACTTGTAGTCGGCCCGCTCGCCGCGGTTCCACGAACCACCGTAGAAGAAGACCACCACCGGATAGCCGCCGGGCGGCTCGGCGGCACTCGGGCGGTAGGTATCGAGCCGCTGCCGCGGCAGCGTGCCGTAGGGAACTGAAGGTGTCAGCACATAGCCGTCGCTGGCCACCAGCGAGTTCAACACGGTGACCGGTGCGCAGGCGGTGAAGCCGACACACGCCACCAGGATGAGGGCCAGGGTCAGCAGCACGCGCGGCACGGGCGCGTCAGCTCAGGCGGGCACGGTGGCGGGCGATCTGCGCACGCACCTGGGCCGGCGCGGTGCCGCCCAGCACATTGCGGGCATTCAGCGAGCCGTGCAGCGTCAGCACCTCGAACACATCGTCGGTGATGCTGGCGTGGAAGCCCTGCAGCGTGGCCAGCGGCAGCGCGCTCAGGTCCACGCCCTGGCCGATCGCGTGCTTGACCGCATGGGCGACGGCTTCGTGCGCATCGCGGAACGGCAGGCCCTTCTTGACGAGGTAGTCGGCCAGATCGGTCGCAGTGGCATAGCCTTTCAGCGCGGCGCGCTCCATCGCCTCGGGCTTGACGATGATGCCGGCCACCATCTCGGCCATGATGCGCAAGGTGTCGCGCACCGTGTCGACGGTGTCGAACAGCGGCTCCTTGTCTTCCTGGTTGTCCTTGTTGTAGGCCAGCGGCTGGCCCTTCATCAGCGTGATCAGGCCCATCAGGTGGCCGACCACGCGGCCGCTCTTGCCGCGCGCCAGCTCGGCCACGTCGGGGTTGCGCTTCTGCGGCATGATCGACGAACCGGTGCAGTAGCGGTCGGCCAGATCGATGAAGCCGAAGTTCTGGCTCATCCACAGCACCAGCTCTTCGGCCAGGCGCGAGATGTGTACCATCGTGATCGACGCGAAGGCGGTGAATTCGAGCGCGAAGTCGCGGTCGCTGACCGCGTCGAGGCTGTTCTGGCACACGCCATCGAAACCCAGCGTGCGTGCCACGCGTTCGCGGTCCAGCGGGTAGCTGGTGCCGGCCAGCGCGGCGGCACCCAGTGGCAACTGGTTGACGCGCTTGCGCACATCGGCCAGACGATCGGCATCGCGCGCAAACATTTCCACATAAGCCAGCAGGTGGTGCGCGAAGCTCACCGGCTGAGCCACCTGCATGTGGGTATAGCCGGGCAGGATGGTGTCGATGTTCTTCTCGGCCACCTCGACCAGTGCGGTCTGCATCGCGCGCAGCAGCGGCAGCAGCGTGTCGATCTCGCCGCGCAACCACAGCCGCACGTCGGTTGCTACTTGGTCATTCCGCGAGCGGCCGGTGTGCAGCCGCTTACCGGCGTCGCCGACCAGCTGCGTCAGACGCGCCTCGATGTTCAGGTGCACGTCTTCGAGATCGAGCTTCCACTCGAAGCGGCCGGCCTCGATGTCGGCGGTGATCTGCGCCATGCCGCGCTCGATGCTGGCGTGGTCTTCGGCGTTGATGATGCCCTGGTGGCACAGCATCTCGGCGTGCGCCAACGAGCCGGCGATGTCGGCACGCCAGAGGCGCTGGTCGAAGAAGACGCTGGCGGTGTAGCGCTTGACCAGCTCGCTCATCGGCTCGGAAAAAAGCGCCGACCAGGCTTCGGATTTGTTGTCGAGTGGGTTGGTCGCCATGGGCTCGCGGCGAACGGCGGGGTGCGTCGTGGCCGGTGTGGTGGAGGGTTTGTAGACAATGCGCCGAAGCGATCCCGATTCTATCGATGAGCCCCTCTCCACCTGACGACCCCGCCTCGACCTTCCTGTCGGGCTTCGGTACCTTGCCGGAACCGGATGCAGCAGAGGCCCGCCCGGCTGCGATGTTCGATGTCTGCCACGTCGGTGTGGTGCTGCGCGCCACGCTGTTCACGCATGCGGTGCTCGCCGTCGGTGTCTTGTTCCCCGCGGCCACCTTCGACGCCTGGGTACTGAGCTTCGCGCTCGGCACCGGCATCGTGACCCCGGCCCTGCTGGCATGGCTGATCGCGGCCTGTGCGTTGAAGGCGCCGCTGGCGCGGCTGTCGGTCGCGCCTCAGGCAGCCGTGATCGGCGCGCTGGGCGCCTTGTGTGCCATGGGCGGCTGGCAGCTGGGCGCACAGTTCGGTCTGAGCGAGCTCGAGCGCATCGGCCCGCTGGGCCCGGTGCTGGCGGGCGCAGGCATGGCGCTGCTGATGCTGCAATGGTTGCGCATGCGGGCGCTGGCGCGCACGCCGGCCGACACCGCGGCCAAGCTGGCCGAGCTGCAATCGCGCATCCGGCCGCACTTCCTGTTCAACACCCTGAATTCGGCGCTGGCCCTGGTGCGCCACGATCCGCAGCGCGCCGAAGCCGTGCTGGAAGACCTGGCCGAGCTGTTCCGCGTCGCGCTGACCGAGGTGGGTGAATCGGTGACGCTGGACGAAGAGGTCGAGCTGGCGCAGCGCTACCTGGCGATCGAGCAGATCCGCTTCGGCGACCGGCTGGCCGTGACCTGGGAACTCGACCCCACGGCCGGCGCGGCGCGCATGCCGCCGCTGCTGCTGCAGCCGCTGGTCGAGAACGCGGTGCGCCACGGCATCGAGACGGCTGACAACGGCGGCACGATCCGCGTGCGCACCCGGGTCAAAGGCGGCCGCGCGGTGATCTCGATCGCCAACAGCGTGCCAGCAACCGCATCGCGTCCTGGCATGGGCATGGCACTACACAACGTGCAGGAGCGGCTGCGGTTGATGCACGATGTGAATGCGCAGTTCGAGAGCCGGCGCGATGCCGACAGCTTTCGGGTGCAGATCGTGGTGCCGCTGTGAACAGTTCAACCCCTTCCGCGGCCCATGCGCTGCGTGTGCTGCTGGTCGACGACGAAGCGCTGGCGCGGCTGCGGCTGCGCACGCTGATCGGCGATTGCACCGAGCCGTGCGCCACCGTGGTCGGCGAAGTCGCGAGCGCGGCGCAGGCGCTGGAGTGGCTGCAGGCGCAGCACGCCGGCAGTGCAGGCGCAGACCACGCCTGCGATCTGGTGTTGCTGGACATCCAGATGCCGGGCCGTGACGGCACCCAGCTGGCCGAGGAACTGCGCGGGCTGCCACAGCCGCCCGCAGTGGTCTTCGTGACAGCGCATGCCGGCCACGCGCTGAAAGCCTTCGACCTGGACGCGGTCGATTACCTGACCAAGCCGGTGCGCCGCGAGCGGCTGCAGCTGGCCTTGCAACGGGTGGCGGGGCGGCTCGCGCCGACGTTGCCGACCACCGCGGCAGCGAGTGACATGGCGCCCCAGCCCGACCCGGTGCTGGTGGTCAGCGAACGCGGCCGCGTGGTGCGGGTGCCATTGGCCGAGGTGCTGTACCTGAAGGCCGAGCTGAAGTACGTGACGCTACGCACCGCCGTCCACACCCATGTGCTCGACGATGCGCTGAGCGATCTCGAACAACGGCTGGGCCCACGCTTCCTGCGGGTGCACCGCAATGCACTGGTCGCCCGCTCGGCGATCAGCGCGCTGGAGCGCCGCACGCTGGCCGACAAGGGCAACGACGCCGAAGACGGCCCCGCCAGCGACTGCTGGGCGGTGCAGGTGGCGCCGGTAGGCGAATGGCTGGCGGTGTCACGCCGCCAGGCCAGCGCCGTGCGCGAGGCGCTGGCGGCCAGCGGGTTGTAGGTCTGCAAGGCCCGAGCCGGGCAATCCGTCACCCCGTGTTGCGCAGCCCCGCTGCCACCCCATTGATCGAGATGTGGATGCCGCGCTGCATCCGCTCATTGCCGGGGTCGCCCTCGCGGCGCTGGCGGTGCCTGCGCATCAGCTCGACCTGCAAGTGGTTCAGCGGGTCGAGGTAGGGGAAGCGGTGCTGGATCGAGCGCGCCAGCGACGGGTTCGAGGCCAGGCGGTCGGTGTGGCCGGTGATCAGCGTCAATGCGTCGTTGGTCAGCGTCCACTCGGCCTGGATCAGCCCGAAGATGCGCTTGCCGAGCTTCTTGTCTTCGACCAGCTCGACGTAGCGCGCGGCGATGCCTAAGTCGCTTTTGGCGATCACCATGTCGAGGTTGGACAGCAGCGTCTGGAAGAACGGCCACTGCTTGTGCATCCGCTGCAGCAGCGCCAGGCGTTCACTGCGGGTGGCGGCATCGCGGGTCAGGAAGCTGTCGATCGCCGAGCCGAAGCCGCACCAGCCCGGCAGCGCGACGCGGCATTGGCCCCAGCTGAAGCCCCAGGGGATCGCGCGCAGATCCTCGATCGCGTTGGTGGCCTTGCGCGCCGCGGGGCGTGAGCCGATGTTCAGGCCCGCGATCTCGCGGATCGGTGTGGCACTGAAGAAGTACTCGGTGAAACCGGGGGTTTCGTAAACCAGCTTGCGGTAGGCGGCATAGCTGGCGTCGCTGATCGCCGCGGCGGCATCAAGGAAGCTTTTCGGCGCGCCATGGCGGCTGGCTTTCTTGCCACCGGCATGGGCAGGCAGCAGGGTCGCTTCGAGCGTGGCGGCGACCAGCGTTTCCAGGTTGCGCCGGCCGATCTCGGGGTGGGCGTATTTCGATGCGATCACCTCGCCCTGCTCGGTCAGCCGGATCTGCCCGTTCACCGTGCCGGGCGGCTGCGCCAGGATGGCCTGGTAGCTCGGGCCGCCGCCACGGCCCACCGTGCCGCCACGGCCGTGAAACAGCCGCAGCGTGATGCCGTGGTCGCGGCCCAGCTGCGCGAACAGCTCGACCAGCGCGATCTCGGCACGGTACAGCTCCCAGCTGCTGGTGAAGCTGCCGCCATCCTTGTTGCTGTCGCTGTAGCCGAGCATGACGTCCTGCTCGGCAAACTCACCCACCTTGGATCGCGTGACCAGCTCGGTGATGCCCGGCAGCGCATAGAAGGCCCGCATGATGGGCTCGGCGTTGCGCAGGTCGCCGATCGTCTCGAACAGCGGCACGACGATCAGATCGGCGACGGCCGAGTCATCGAGCGTGCCCCTCATCAGGCCGCTTTCCTTCATCAGCAGCAGTACCTCGAGCAGATCGCTCGCCTCCTCGGTGTGCGAGATGATGCAGTGGCGCAGTGCGTCGGGGCCGTAGCGCCGGCGCATCTCCACCGCCGCCTCGAAGATGGCCAGCTCGCTCACGGCCAGCTCGCTGTACGACGCGGCCCGCACCCGCAGCGGCCGCGCATCGTTGAGCAGCTTCAGCAGCAGCGCCCGCCGGGTGGCTTCGTCCAACGCCGAGTAATCGGGCTCTATCTTCGCCACGCGCATCAGCTCGGCCAGCACCGCTTCATGTTTGTCGGAGCTTTGCCGCAGATCGACGGTGGCAAGGTGGAAGCCGAACACCTGCACCGCGCGCATCAGCGGCCGCAGCCGCGGCGCGGCCAGCGCCTGCGCGTGGTGCGCGTTCAATGAGGCTTCGATCACCTGCAGATCGGCCAGGAAGTCCTTCGCCGAAAGATACGGGTTCTGCGGCGGCACCGCGTGGCGCAGCGCCTCGGTGCCGGTCAGCTCGTGCAACGTGGCGGCCAGCCGCGCATAGAGGCCGACCAGCACGCGGCGGTAGGGTTCGTCTTCGCGATGCGGGTTGTGGTCGGGCGAGGCCTCGGCCAGGGCGCGCATCGCAGGTGCGATAGGCGCCAGCGTGGCCGAAATCGACAGCTCGCCACCGAGCTGGTGCACTTCGGTCAGGTAGAAGCGCAGCACGGTCTCGCTCTGGCGGGCCAGCGCGGTTTGCAACGTGGCAGCGGTGACGAAGGGGTTGCCATCGCGGTCGCCACCGATCCAGTTGCCCATGCGGAAAAAGCTGGCGATCGGGTGGCCGGGCAGTGCGGCTTCGATGTCGCGGTACATGCGCGGGATCTGGCGCAGGAAGGTGGCTTGGTAATAGCTCAGCGCATTCTCGATCTCGTCGGCCACCGTTAGCTTGGTGTTGCGCAGCATCCGCGTTTGCCACAACTGGGTGACGCGGGCGCGGATCAAAGCCTCGTTCTCGGCCCGCTCGCGCAGGGTGCGCAGGTGGTCGCGCTGCTCGACCAGTTCGGCGATCGCGCGCTCGGCGTCGAGGATGCTCTTGCGCTGCACCTCGGTCGGGTGCGCGGTCAGCACCGGCGAGATGTAGGCATGGTCCAGCGTGCGCAAGATGTCGGCGGCGCGGACGTCGGCCGCGGCCAGCCGCTCGAAGGTCAGCGCCAGCGAGCCCTGCTGCAGATCGCCCTGCTGCGCCTGTGCCTCGCGCAGCCGCACCTGGTGTCGGTCTTCGGCGATGTTGGCCAGATGTGAGAAGTAGCTGAACGCCCGGATCACGCTGACCGTCTGGTCGCCCGACAGGTTCTTCAGCAGCCGGTCCAGCGCGCGCCCGGCCTGTGCGTCGCGTTTCAGCCGGTAGCCGACCGACAGTTGGCGCACCCGCTCGACCAGCTCGAACGCCTCCTTGCCTTCCTGCTCGCGGATCACGTCGCCGAGGATGCGGCCGAGCAGCCGGATGTCCTCGACCAGCGGGCGGTTCTTGTCGGCAGCGGCAGCGTGGGTCGTTTTGGTGGGCATGTGGGGTGGGTTTCGGTGGGGTTCGTGGCGGGCGTGCGTGGGTGGCTGCAAGACTCGCGCCTGCTAGCATTCCCGGATGACCGCACACATCATCATCGCCACCCGCGAAAGTCGCCTCGCGCTGTGGCAAGCCGAACACGTCCGCGACCTGTTGAAAAGCTGCTTCGGCCTCGGCGTCGAATTGCTGGGCATGACCACGCGCGGTGACGAGATTCTCGACCGCACGCTGTCGAAGGTCGGCGGCAAGGGCCTGTTCGTCAAGGAACTGGAAACCGCGCTCGAAGAAGGCCGCGCGCAGCTCGCGGTGCATTCGCTCAAGGATGTGCCGATGGACCTGCCCGAGGGCTTCGAGCTGGCCGCGGTGCTGGAACGTGAAGACCCGCGCGACGCCTTCGTGTCGAACCACTACGGCTCGCTGGCCGACCTGCCTCAAGGCGCCAAGGTGGGCACCTCCAGCCTGCGCCGTGTGGTGCAGCTGCGCGCGCTGCGCCCCGACCTGCTGGTCGAGCCGCTGCGTGGCAACCTCGACACCCGGCTGCGCAAGCTCGACGAAGGCGCCATGGACGCGATCGTGCTGGCCGCCGCCGGGTTGGTCCGGCTGGGCCTGGCCGGGCGCATCCGCAGCCATTTTTCGGTCGCGCAGATGCTGCCGGCCGCCGGCCAGGGCGCGCTGGCGATCGAGG
>JANXTP010000219.1 GCA_025352345.1 Burkholderiales bacterium
CCAAGCATCACGTGTCCCCCGATAGAGGTAAGGCGCATAGCTGCGCGAGTGCCACAGCCGGCAGTTGCGGTCGTTGAACCACAGCTTGGTGGCGACGAAGATTTGCCGAAACCGCTGGTCGTCCTTGCGCGTCACGAAGCGCATCCACCCCAGCGCCGGGCCGATGGCCACCAGCACCACCGGCACGATCCACCAGGTCACCAGTGAGCCGACCCACATGATCAGCAACATCCCGGTGCCGAACAGCACGACCAGCGGCACGAGCGGGATGCCCAGCTTCATGGCCGGGCGCGTGGCGCCCTTGTAGATGGCTTCGGCTTGCACGATGAGCCTGTCAGGCGACGATGAAGCTCGCGAACGCTGCCGCGCCGCCGACGAGCGTGCCGCCGATCAGCACGTTGGCCACGTCGGCCAGTCGGGCGCCCTGGAAGATCATCTTGAAGCCGGCCCAGATGATGGCGATCGTGACCACCGCGATCGAGATCGTGATCAGGATCGCGTTGACGTTGGTGACCGTGGTGTTGATCTTGTCGAAGCCCTGGGCCAAGGCAAGTTGCGGAGCGCGGATCAAGAGCGCTGCAAGCAGCGTCGCGATCCTGGCGGGCGCGCGGCGTAAAGAGATCGATGACATGGTGGTTCCTCGGTGGGTTGTCGGATCGGACATCGAGCCGCACGGGTCAGGGAGCCTGGCTGACTGGGTTTGGTTTGCCCCGAGCGGCTGACACCACCCGTGCCACGTAGCTGTGGTTGAAGCCGGTGACGAAGTTGCCGCTGTAGTAGCAGGAGAGCGCCTGGCGAATCGCGACCTTCATTGGCGATTGCCGGCGTGCGCGGTCGAAACATTCGCCGAGCACCGCCTGCATCGCCCGCAGGTTCTCGCAGGGGTCGAAGGCGGAGGCGGCGGTCAGCCCCAGCCGGTCGAAGTTGCGCTGGTTGATCTGCGCCAGCCCGACGCTGAAGTTCCACCCTTGCTGTTGCAGGGCTGCCGCCGTGGCGCGCGCTTCACCGGCCGTCCGGGGTTGCCGCTCCAGCACGCCGCCGACCACGCCGATGGCGTGCGGGTTGAAGCCGCTTTCGACGGCGACCAGCGCACGCGCGGTGCTCGCATGCACCAGCCGCGCACACGTCGCTGTTAGGGTTGAGAAGGCCATGTTGTCCACAGCGAACCTCATCAGCATGTGGGGCAGGACGGTGCCGGTGGCGGCAGCGACGCGAGCCAGGTGGCGTAGTCGTTGTCGAACTGGCTGTCCCAGGTGCCGAGCTTGGCCTTCGCGGCTGGCGTGAACTCGGTGACGGTGTCACCCGCCATGCTCCACCAGGTGCGGGCCCAGAGGGCGCCGTCAATGCTGACGGCGACGGCGCCGGTGTAGTCGCAGCTGTAGATTGGGGCACTTTCTCCTTCGAAGACTCGCGTGTACTGGGCAGGGCAGTTCGTCGGGGCACTGGCCCATTGGTGGCTGGCGCTGTTCGCCGGGCCTGACATCGCGCAAGTTGGGAACGCACGGCCGCGCGCCAGATCGCGAAGAACCTGGCGAATCGGCGGTACGCACTGCGGGATGGCGCGCCAGCTCGGGGCCGCAAAGCACAGCAGCACCAGGCAGCCGTCGACGGCCCGTGCCGGTGGGCTGAAGGCGGCCGTGACAACGAGCATGCCCAGCGCCACAACAACCTGTGCCCCCGCGCTGCGCCGCTTGCCACGGGTGGCCAGAGGGACTACCTTTTGGGATTTCTGCACCTGGTGCCTCCGTTTTCAGGGATCGGGTGGGCCTTCTTGCTGCGGCGTGATCCACATCGCGGCATGGATTCACTCTAGGCTTGGACAGGAGACTGCTTCGCGATGGATTCCGACCAAAATCCTTCGAAGACGCAACCGTTCGTTGCGGAATCGCACCCCTTGGAAACGGTGGCTGGGCTGGTTCATCCGCACCAGCTCGAGGTGCAGGACTTCAGCGCCTACGCACTGATCGTCGATGCCCGCCCGGCTCAGGCCTTTGCCGACGATCACATTCCGGCTGCGGTCAATTGGCCTGTGCTGAGCGACTCCGAACAGTCCGAGTTCGAGCGTCACCTTCAGGCCGATCGGAGCCAGGCCCTGTTGTTCGGCGCCGCCCATGTGCGCGCCAACATGAACTCGAATTCGTTGACCGCCTTGGCCGACCTCAAACCGGCTTCGCGTCTTCTTGTCTACGGTGCCGGCAGCGACCTCCTAGGCTGGCTGTGTGCGGGCGCGTTGCGCGAACACGCCTTCGATGTCGATGAGCTGCTGGGTGGATACAAGAGCTATCGCCACTGGGTCAGCACTGGGCTGGCACTGCTGCCGCCCCTGTTCCTGTTTCGCGTGCTGGGTGGGCCGAGCGGCTGCGGGCAGTCAAGCCTTCTCCGCGAGCTTGCCCGGCAAGGTCAGCAGGTGCTCGACCTGGCACAGCTCGCGGTCCACGATGGCTCGCCCCTAGGCGCCCAGCCCGGCAAATCGCAACCGGCTCAGTTGCTGTTCGAGTCGGTGCTTCTCGACACCCTGCGCCATCGCGATGCGTGGCGCCCTCTGTGGGTCACGGCTTCGACTGCAACCCTCGGCAGCTTGCAACTGCCAGGTGAGCTGGACACGGCCCTTCAGCGCGCGCCGAACTTCGAGGTGGTGGCACCGATGGCCGAGAGGGTCAAGCTCTGGTGCCAGCGGCATCCGCAGGACGCCGCCGATCCTGTCGCGTGGGTCGAACGCCTGGCGCAGCAGTCCAGTCAGATCGAACCCGGGCGCTTGATCGACTGGCGTCGGCTGGCCCTGGCGGGGGAGATCGAAGTGCTGGTCGAACAGTTCTTGATCTATGGGGACGAGATGGCGTCGAAAAGCTCAGGTGCCGATGTCTCCATCCACCCGGCGCCCCTGGCGACGATCAACTTGGAATCGCTTGAGAGTTCGCCGATTGCCGAGGCCGCAGCCAGGCTGATCGGGTCGCCCGGCGGCTGATCGCATCGCGTACCGCGTTGATCAGCGCTCGGGTCTGGCAACGTGAAAACGTCGAGCGCCGATCCCGGGGAGCAACCGCTTCCGGCTACCGCAGTCATTCAGGGGGCTGGCCGGATGTCTGGACCAGACTGGGTGCTGCCGGTCGGGACTCTCGAGCGAATGATCGCGGGCGCCGATACCTGACTGTGGACGGGTCGGCGGGCGGCTGACCGCTGTACCTCGAAACTTGCCACTCGGCGGCGGCACGCCCGATGGGCAGGAAGATCATCGGGCCGCGGTGCCTGTCGACGACTGCTCCCG
>JANXTP010000252.1 GCA_025352345.1 Burkholderiales bacterium
CTGCCGAAGTCCGAAATCTTCACATCGGTGATCGTGCCCTGGCTCAGCACCGCGAGCAGGTTGGCGGGTTTGACGTCGCGGTGGATCAACCCCTGTCGGTACACATAGCCCAGCGCCATCGCGCACTTGAAGCCGATTTCGACGATCAGCTCCAGCGGCAGCAACTGGTCCGCACGGCAATACGGCCGCAAGGTGCTGCCGTCCACGTACTCCATGACCAAGTACTGGTTTGCCGGCTCGGACACCGCGTCGTAGATCTTCACCACATTTGGGTGTTCGAGCCGGCCGACCAGCGCGGCTTCGGCGGCGAAGAAGCGCTCGCTGTAGCGGTTGGCCACCGCATCGGCGGTGACTGAGGCGCGCACCCGCTTGATCGCCACATCGCGGCCCTGGAACTCGTCGCGGCACAGATAGACATCGCTGGTGGCACCTTCGCCGAGCTTGCGCAGCACCGGGTACTTGCCGATCTGCGTCGGCTGTGCCGGCGTGGTCGCCGGGACGGACGCAGGGCGTGTCGGTGTGGAATCGGTGGCGATGTCGAGCACTGAATCGGCCGGTCGTGGGGTGGAGGAGGTGTGTGCCATGGGCAGGGCTCGCAAGTGGGCAGCGTGAACGCGTGACAACTGAACCTACGACAGTTTATCGCCGCTCAGCCCGGGCCCGTCGATTGCGCCGAACAGGTGCCAAAACGCCCCTCGAACCTGCACGCCAGCCGGTGAAGCGGGGGCCAAACGTAGAATCTTCCGATGATTGAAGCGAAGCAGGATCTGCTGAAGGCGCTCGCCACAGCGATCGAGGAAGTCAGCCCAGCAAGTACCCTGAAGGCCGCGTTAGAGTCTCCCAAGTTGTCCGCACACGGTGACCTGGCATGCACCTCGGCCATGCAGCTGGCCAAGCCACTGAAGAAGAACCCGCGCGAGGTGGCCCAGGCCTTGATCGCGGCGCTTGAGCGGCAGCCGGCAGTGCAAAAGCACGTCGATTCGTTCGAGATCGCCGGCCCGGGGTTCATCAACCTGCGCTTGCGGGCGTCGGCCCGCCAGGCGGTGGTGCGCGAGGTGCTGAACGCAGGGTCGTGTTTCGGGCGCCGGGCGGACAACGGCCAGAGGGTGCTGGTCGAGTTCGTGTCGGCCAACCCGACCGGTCCGCTGCATGTGGGCCATGGCCGGCAGGCGGCGCTTGGTGACGCCATCTGCAACCTGTTCGAGACGCAGGGCTGGGCGGTGCAGCGCGAGTTCTATTACAACGATGCGGGTGTGCAGATCGCCACCTTGGCGGCATCGACCCAGGCGCGTCTGCGCGGCTTCAAGCCTGGCGACGCGCAGTGGCCCGAGTTGGCCTACAACGGCGACTACATCGCCGACATCGCGGCTGAATTCCTGGCGCGCAAGACGGTGACTGCCGACGACCGCGCTTACACCGCCTCGGGCGACATTGAAGACCTCGACGGCATCCGCCAGTTCGCCGTGGCCTACCTGCGGCACGAGCAGGACCTCGACCTGCAGGCCTTCGGGGTGCGCTTTGACCATTACTTCCTGGAGTCCAGTCTGTACGCGACCGGGCAGGTTGAAGCCACGGTGGCCCGGCTCGTGGCCGCTGGCAAGACTTACGAACAGGATGGCGCGCTGTGGCTGCGTAGCACCGATTACGGCGACGACAAAGACCGGGTGATGCGCAAATCCTCGCGGGGCGGGGAGGGCGCGCAGGAGCTGCTGAGCCGCCCCAAGGTTCCTGGCACCCCCTCTGGGGGGCAGGCGCCGCAAAGCGGTGGCCTTGGGGGCCCTGAATACACCTACTTCGTGCCTGATGTGGCTTACCATATCAGCAAGTTCCAGCGCGGCTACACCAAGGCGATCAACATCCAGGGCGGTGACCACCACGGCACCATCGCCCGGGTGCGCGCCGGCCTGCAGGCCGCCGGTGTCGGCATCGCGCCCGGCTACCCTGATTACGTGCTGCACAAGATGGTCACGGTGATGAAGGGCGGCGAGGAGGTCAAGATCTCCAAGCGGGCCGGCTCCTACGTGACGCTGCGCGACCTGATCGACTGGACCAGCCGCGACGCGGTGCGCTTTTTCTTGATCAGCCGCAAGGCCGATACCGAATTCACCTTCGATGTCGATCTGGCGCTGAAACAGAACGACGAGAACCCGGTGTTCTATGTGCAGTACGCGCACGCGCGCATCTGCTCGGTGATTCAACAGTATGTCGACAAGGGCGGTGATCCCGCCGCCATTGCCCGCGCCGACCTGTCGCTTCTGACAGCGCCGACCGAGATCGCGCTGATGCTGAAGCTGGCCGACTACCCGGCGATGCTGTCGAACGCCGCCGAGACCTTGGCGCCGCACGACCTGACCTTCTATCTGCGCGACGTCGCCGGAGCCTTCCACAGCTACTATGCCGCTGAGCGATTCCTGGCCGACGATGCCGCGCTGACCCAGGCGCGACTCGCCTTGTTGACGGCGACCCGCCAGGTGATCCGCAATGCGCTGACGGTCCTGGGCGTCAGCGCACCCGAGAAAATGTGAGCCCCGCCATGCGAACCCCAGCTCGTCCCGCCAAAGTCTCAACCCGCCAGTCAGGCGGGTTCCTCACCGGACTGATCGTCGGCCTGTTGATCGGCTTGGCATTGGCACTCGGTGTGGCCCTGTATGTCACCAAGGTGCCCGTGCCGTTCCTCGACAAGGTGCCGCAACGCACACCCGAACAGGATGCCGCCGAGCGGGAAAAGAACAAGAACTGGGATCCGAACGCCCCGCTGGCGGGCAAGAACCCGGCGCGACCCATCACGCCCGAGCCGGCAGCGTCCGCGGCGCCGAACGCCACCGAACCTGCACCCACGCAGCGCGCGGTGCGGGATCCGGCCACCATCCTGGCCGATCGACCGGTGGGCGCATCGACGCCGCTGTCCACCAGACCGGGCGATGAAGCGTTCAGTTACTTCGTGCAGACGGGTGCTTACGCCAGTGCAGACGACGCGGAGTCGCAGCGGGGCAAGCTGGCCTTGCAGGGGTATGCGGCCCGCATCAGTGAGCGCGAGCAGTCCGGCCGCACCGTGCACCGGGTGCGGCTTGGGCCGTTCGACGAAAAAGGCGAGGCTGACGCCACCAAGGAGAAATTGGTGGCGGCGGGCTTCGAAGCCGCGCTGGTACGCGCTCCGAAGTGAACATTGACTGTGTGACACGCGAAGGAATCGACAACCATGAAGCGACGCGAGTTTTCAACGCACCTGATGGCGACCGCCGCTGGCGCGGTTGCCTTGTCTGCTGGCGGTGCGGCACGTGCGCAAAGCGAATTCGTCGAAGGTACACAGTACGTCAAGCTGAGTCAGCCCGGCCCGGTGCCGGCCGACGGCAAGATCGAGGTGGTGGAATTTTTCTGGTACGGCTGCCCGCACTGCCATGCGTTCGAGCCGGCGCTCGATGCCTGGCAGAAGAAGCTGCCGGCCGATATCGCGTTTCGCCGCATTCCTGTGGCGTTCCGTGAAGAGCCGTTTGTCGCGCACCAGCGCTTGTTCTTTGCGCTCGATGCATTGGGCTTGGTCGACACGATGCACCGCAAGGTCTTCAATGCGATCCACCTGGACCGGATGCGGCTCGACAAACTGCCCGAGATCCTGGCTTTCGTCACCAAGAATGGCGTCGATGGCGCTCAGTTTTCCGACGCCTTCAATTCTTTTTCTGTACAGACCAAAATCCGCCAAGCGAAGCAACTCGCCGAGGTCTACCGCATCGACGGCGTACCCACGCTGGGCATCCAGGCACGTTTTTACACGTCGGGTTCCCTCGCCGGCGGCCCGGAGCGCACACTGGCCGTGGCAGACTACCTGATCCAACGGTCGCGCAAGAAAACCTGACGCCCTCCAGCCTGCCGCAACGGTGGGCGAAAGCGCACACATTCGCTGAGTTTCGGAGGCTTCGGGCCGGCACTTGTCGGGTAGAATTTCCTGCAAGAATCGTGCCCTATGAATCCACACACTGACTTTCACCCCCCCTCCTGGCCTGCAATCGGACGCTTGGTCGTGCTGGGTCTGATGGCTGCGCTGAGCTGCCATTCAGCCTACGCGGAGAAGGCCGATCGCACCAAGCCGCTGAATGTCGAAGCCGACAACGGTCGCTATGACGACGTCAAACAGCTGGGCATCTTCACCGGCAACGTCGTGGTGACCAAAGGCACCATGTCGATGCGCGCGTCGCACATCGAGGTGCGGCAATCGCCCGACGGCGCGCAGTTCGGCATCGCCACGGCGGAAGAGGGCAAGCGGGCGATCTTTCGCCAGAAGCGCGAAGGCGTCGACGAATACATCGAGGGCGAGGGTGAGCGCATCGAATACGACGGCCAAGCCGACGTTGTCCGGTTCATCAACCGCGCCGTGATCCGTCGCTTTCGCGGCGCGGTGCTGGCTGACGAAACCGCGGGCAGTACCATCGTCTACGACAACGTGGCCGAGGTCTTCAATGTGGTGGGTGGCGCAGCATCCGCCACGCCCACCAACCCCAGTGGCCGGGTGCGCGCCGTGCTGACCCCGCGCGAGGTGCCGGCCGCTTCGGGCGCGGCTTCGCAGCCGGGTGTCACGCTGCGGCCGAGTTCCTTGTTGGGCGAAAAGCGTTGAGCGCCGCCACGGCGCAGCCACCGTCCCCGGTGCACCGCCTGAGTGCCACCGGGCTGCAGAAAAGCTACGGTGCCCGCAAGGTGGTCGCTGATGTGCACTTGTCGGTCGATGCCGGCGAGGTCGTCGGACTGCTGGGCCCCAACGGTGCGGGCAAGACCACCAGCTTCTACATGATCGTGGGCCTGGTGCCTGCCGACGCGGGTGAGATCACCATCGAAGGTCAGCGCGTCGATCGGTTGCCGATCCACCGCCGTTGCCGCCTCGGCCTGTCCTACCTGCCGCAGGAGGCCTCGATTTTCCGCAAGCTGAACGTCGAGGAAAACGTCCGCGCGGTGCTGGAGTTGCAGGTCGATGCCGATGGCCGTGCCCTGAAGTCGGCGGCGATCAACGAATTGCTCGAAGGCCTGCTGCGCGACCTGGGCATCGAGAAACTGCGCGACTCGACTGCGTTGTCGCTTTCCGGTGGCGAGCGGCGCCGGGTCGAGATCGCGCGCGCACTGGCGACGCAACCCAGGTTCATCCTGCTCGACGAGCCGTTTGCTGGCGTCGACCCGATCGCGGTCATCGAGATCCAGCGCATCATCAGTTTCCTGACGACGCGCGGCATCGGTGTGTTGATCACCGACCACAACGTGCGCGAAACCCTGGGCATCTGCGACCGCGCCTACATCATCAGCGAAGGCCGGGTGCTGGCCGAAGGCACCTCTGCGGAAATCGTCGACAACCCCGACGTGCGCAAGGTGTACCTCGGCGAGCATTTCCGAATGTAGATGCCATGAAGCCGTCCTTACAGGTACGGCTGTCGCAGCACCTGGCGTTGACGCCGCAGCTGCAGCAGTCGATCCGGCTGCTGCAGCTCTCCACGCTCGAGTTGCACCAGGAAGTCGAGCAGATGCTCGACCAGAACCCGTTTCTCGAACCGGAAGACGATGCGGTCGGCGCCTTCGAGCCGATGGTCGAGCGCACTTCAGCGACCGAGCGGGTGGCCGAGCGCGAGACCGAACGTGCCGACACGCCGACCGAAGCCAGCGGCGAAGGCGGCGATGACGCCCCCGGCATGGACGGCAGCGACTTCGGCACCACCGAGCGCGACGACTGGGAAAACGGCACCGAGCGTGACGACTTCGACGGCATCCGCGAAACGCCGGGCAAGGCCGGTACCAACAACGACGGCGAGGAATTCGACCCGCAAGATCGCAACCCGACGCAAGCCAGCCTGCAGGAGCACCTGCGAGCCCAGCTGCTCGGCATGCGCCTGTCGCCCGAAGATGTGGCCGCGGTCGAGGTGCTGATCGAATCCCTCGATGGGGATGGCTATCTGGCCGACAGCCTGGAAGACATTGCACAAGCCCTGGCCGGCGACGATGAAGCGCGACGCGAAGAGGTGATGGAGCGACTGGGCTGCGCGCTGAAGTGGCTCCAGAACATGGATCCGATCGGCGTCGGCGCGCGCAACCTGCCCGAGTGCCTGACCCTGCAGCTGCGCCTGCTGCCGCGCAGCGAGGCACAGATGATCGCGATCATGATCTGCAAGCATCACCTGGAACTGCTGGCGCGCCGCGACCTGAAGAAGCTGATGGCGGTGACCGGGGCCGACGAAGACCTGGTCAAGCAGGCGCAGTCACTGATCACGGTGCTGGAGCCCAAACCCGGGAGGCCGTTTTCTCGCGCCGAAGCCAACATCATCGTGCCCGACGTGATCGTGCAGAAGTCCGGCCGCAACTGGAAGGTCGTGCTGAACCCCGATGTGATGCCCAAGCTGCGCATCAACGACCTCTACGCGCAGGCGATCCGCCAGGGGCGCGGCGCAGCCACTGCCAACGGCAGCCACGCCGGCTTGAGTTCGCGGTTGCAGGAAGCGCGTTGGTTCATGAAGAACATCCAGCAGCGCTTCGACACCATCCAGCGGGTGTCGCAGGCCATCGTCGAGCGGCAGAAGAATTTCTTTACCCATGGCGAGATCGCGATGAAGCCGCTGGTGCTGCGCGAAATTGCCGATGAGTTGGGCCTGCACGAATCGACCATTTCGCGCGTGACCACGGCGAAGTACATGGCCACGGTGTTCGGCACCTTCGAGCTGAAGTACTTTTTCGGCTCATCGCTCAACACCGAGGCCGGCGGCAATGCGTCGAGCACGGCGGTGCGCGCGTTGATCAAGCAACTCGTCGCTGCCGAGAGCCTGCTGAAGCCGCTGTCAGACAGCCAGCTCAGCAAGATGCTCGAAGAGCAGGGCATCCAGGTCGCACGGCGCACCGTGGCCAAGTACCGCGAAGCGTTGCGCATCGCGCCGGCCAACCTGCGCAAGACGATGTGAGCGGGTCACCCGCCGAACCCGCATGACCGCTCCCTTCTTTCTACCGTGCGCCGCCGGCGTTGAGGCGCTGTTGACCGCCGAGGTGCAGCGTGTGCTGCCGAGCGCGGTGGTGCACACGCTGCGCGGCGGTGTCGCGCTCGATGGTGGCCCGAGCGAGGTGATGGTGCTCAACCTCGAATCGCGACTTGCGCAGCGCGTGCTGGTCGAGGTGGCTGAAGGCCCTTACCGCGACGAGCAGGCGCTGTACGACCTGGCCGCCAGCGTCGATTGGACGCAGTGGATCACGCCGCAGCACACGCTGCGCGTCGACACCACCGCGCACCGCAGCCCGCTGCGCAGCCTGAACTTCGCGGCGCTGCGCATCAAGGATGCGGTGTGCGACAGCCTGCGTGACGCCACCGGCGATCGTCCGAGCGTTGACATCCGCAGCCCCGACTTGGCGCTGGTGCTGCACCTCGGGGAAGAGCGCGCGGCGTTGTATGTCGACACCTCGGGCGAGCCCTTGTTCAAGCGCGGCTGGCGCGAGGACAAGGGTGATGCCCCGCTGAAGGAGACGTTGGCCGCCGCGATGCTGGCCGCTGCCGGCTGGCAAGGTCGGCCCGACGCGGGCGGTGCGCTGTACGATCCCTGCTGCGGCTCGGGCACGATTGCCATTGAAGCCGCGCAGATCGCCTGCGGCATCGCACCGGGCTTGAAGCGCCGCTTCGCCTTCGAGCGCCTGCTGCCGTTCGCCACGCCGGAGATGCGTGCCGAGCTGCAGCGGCTGCGCAGTCATGCGCAGGCGCGCATCCACGCGTCGGCGGTGCCGATCCATGCCAGCGACGTGTCGTTCCGCATGGTCGACTTCGCGCGCCGCAATGCGCAGCGGGCCGGTGTCGAGGCCGCCATCACGTTCAACGGCGGCGACGCGCTGGAGCGCCCGGCGCCGGAGCTGCCCAGCGACCTGCCCGGCACGCTGATGCTGAACCCGCCGTACGGCGAGCGCATCGAGGTGGCGGGCAAGGCCGCGCCATCGACATCATTGCCGCGGCCATCGAGCGCAGACCCAGGCAACAAGGACCTGCCCGACGACTTCTACGCCCGCCTCAGCGCGCACTGGAAACGCGCCTACACCCGGCACCCGGCCGGCTGGACGGCCCATGTGCTCAGCCCCGACATGAAGCTGCCCGGTTCGATGCGGCTGAAGGAGTCACGCCGCACGCCGATGTGGAATGGTCCGATCGAGTGCCGGCTGTTCCGCTTCGACCTGGTGGCCGGCACGATGCGCAGCGACGCCGTGCCGCCGCGCTGAAACCGCCGTACGAACCTGCCTCTCCCTAGCTGATCGACAACGCCAGGGCGGCCAGCACGGCAAGTGGCGCGGTGTCGGCGCGCAGCACACGGGGCCCGAGCGACAGCGGCTGGAATCCGGCCCGCAACGCCGCCTGCTCTTCCGCTTCGGACAAACCCCCTTCGGGGCCACTGAGGAACATCAGCGACTCGCTGGGCTGCGCGGCGGCGATACCGTGCCCGCCGGTACGCAGGCTCAGCACATGACGCCGGCCCGTAGCTTCCGGCGCCAACCGCGCCAGCCACGCCGACAAGGTGCACACCGGCTGCACCGTCGGTACCCGGGTGCGACCGCATTGTTCACTCGCCGCCGCCGCGACCGACTGCCAGTGCGTCACCTTCTTGTCGGCCCGCTCGCCAGCCAGGCGCAGCACCGAGCGCTCGCAGATCAAGGGCTGGATGAAAGCGACGCCGAGCTCGGTTGCCTTCTCGACGACGCTGTCCATCCGCTCGTTGGCTGGCATGCCCAGCGCGATCGTCACCTCGAAGGCGAGTTCGCGGTCCATGGCCAGATGCTCCCCGATCTGCACCGACACCACGCTGCGGCCGATCTGTTCGATGCACGCCTGCCACTCACCGCCCTGGCCATCGAACAGTGTGATCGCGTCGCCGGGTTGCAGGCGCAGCACCTGCACATGGCGGGTGGGGCCGGGCGGCAGCACACAGCTCTCACCCGCCTGCAGCGGCGGCGCAACGAAGAAGCGAGGCAGCATCGGAGCGATGAACTGAGGTGTCAGGCGCCGTCGCGCAGCACGCGGCGCAGGATCTTGCCGACGTTCGTCTTCGGCAGTTCGGTGCGGAACTCGATCACCCGCGGTCGCTTGTAACCCGCCAGCATCGCTTCGCAATGGGCACGCACCGCGGCCTCGGTGAGCTGGTCATCGCGGCGCACGATGACCAGCTTGATCACCTCGCCGGCCTTCTCGTCAGGCACGCCGACCGCAGCGCATTCGGCGACACCCGCCAGTTGCGACACCACTTCCTCGACCTCGTTCGGGTACACGTTGAAGCCGCTGACCTTGATCATGTCCTTCTTGCGGTCGATGATCTTGAAGTAGCCGCGCTCATCGACGGTGCCAATGTCGCCCGAGCGGAAGTAACCGTCGGCGGTCATCGCTTTCGCGGTTTCGTCGGGCCGCTGCCAGTAACCCGCCATCACCTGCGGCCCGCGGATCGCGATCTCGCCTGGCATGCCGAGGGGCACTTCCTGGCCCGCGTCGTCAAGCAGGGTCATCTCGGTGTTCGGCATTGGCAGGCCAATGGTGCCGTTGAAGCTGGTGTTGTCGATCGGGTTGCAACTGGCGGTCGGCGAGGTTTCCGACAAGCCGTAGCCTTCGACGATCGGGCAGCCAGTTTTCTCCAGCCACATCTGAGCGGTCGCGCTTTGTACCGCCATGCCGCCGCCCACCGAGATGACCAGGTGGCTCCAGTCCACGCGATCGAAATCGGGGTGACTGGCCATCGCCCGGAACAGCGTGTTGACGGCGGGGAAGCTGTGGATGCGCTCGCCGGCCAGGTCCTTGAACACCGCGGGCAGGTCACGCGGGTTCGCGATCAGCAGGCTGCAGCCGCCCATGCGCAGACCCAGCATCATGTTGGTGTTGAAACCGAAGATGTGATACAGCGGCAACGCGCAGGCCGTCACGATCTGCACGCCCGGGGGGATCTTCCTCAGCGCCGGGCCGTACCAGGCCTCGGACTGCAGGATGTTGGCGACCAGATTGCGGTGCAGCAGCACTGCGCCCTTGCTGATACCGGTGGTGCCGCCTGTGTACTGCAGGACCGCGATGTCATCGGGGCCGATTGATGTCGGCCGCAGCGGGTGCCGCCGTCCGGCGGACAGTGCGGCGTTGAATCGCACTGCGCCGGGCAGCGTGTATGGCGGCACCATCTTCTTCAGGTGCCGCACCACGGTATTGACGATCCACGACTTGGGTGCGCCCAGCAGGTCACCCAACGCGGTGACGACAATCTTGCGCACCGCCACCGAGGGCAGCACCTGCTGCAGCGTGGTCGCAAAGTTTTCCAGCACCACGATGCCGGTCGCGCCCGAATCTTTCAGCTGGTGTTCGAGCTCGCGCGGTGTGTACAGCGGGTTGACATTGACCACCACGCAGCCCGCCCGCAGCACCCCCGCCACCGCCACCGGGTACTGCGGCACGTTGGGCATCATCAGCGCGATGCGGTCGCCCTTCACAAAACCCTGGGTTTGCAGCCACGCCGCAAAGGCGCTTGACAGCGCATCGATCTGGCCGAAGCTGGTGGGGTGGCCCATGAACTTGCAGGCCGGCAGATCGCGGTACTTGCGGAAGCTGTCTTCGAGCAAGGCGACCAGCGAGGCGCACTCCTCGACGTCGATCAGCGCTGGCACGCCCGGCGGGTAATGCTTGAGCCAGATTTTTTCCATGGCGCCCTGGCTCCGATGCAGACACTGCATTCTGAGGGATCGCACCGGCCTGGCCATCGGGTGATTCGACAGCATGCCCTCGTCGCGACTTGTGCCTGTATTTGGGTTGAACCCTGGGCTTGCGCGGCTCGCACCCGGTGCCGCATCACCTCGCTGCCAAGTGCGACAGCGCTGCAGGCTCGGCGCCACCAGCGGCGGCGGGGTGCTCCAGCCCCAGCACCACCGTCACGCACGCGTTCTTGAAGTGACGCATCACCCCGGTGCGGATCGCGGCGATGTCCTGCTCGACGTCGCCGATGCGACGCTCGGCTTCAAAACCAACGTGGATGTCGATGAACACCCGGTTTCCGGCGCGCCGCGAACGCACGCCGTACAGCCTGTCGTAGCGCTGGAAGTGCAGCACCAGCTCGCGCATGATGTCCAGCTTGTCCTTCTCCTCCAGCGTGCCGTCCAGCAGGTCATAGACCGAACTGGAGAACACACCGATGGCCGAGACCAGGATGCTGCTGGCGATCACCAGTGAGGCGACCGGGTCGATGTAGACCGACCACGCCTGATCGGCAAGCAGCAGGCTCAGCGCCAGCGAGCCGAAGATGAACACATTGCCGAACAGCTTGGTGAAGAACAGCTTGGCCTGCGAGGCCATCAGCGGCGAGTCCTCCGCCTGCGCAGCCAGCTTGCAGCGCCGCCACAGCCAGCCGTTGATGCTGCCGAAAACCAGTTGCGCCACCAGGCTGATGGTCACGCCGATGCCACCGACGTGGGACGGTGCCACCAGCCCACGCACCGCATTGACCGTGATGACGATGAAAACCAGGCCCATCAATGCAGCGACGATCAGGCTGGAGAGGTTCTCCAGCTTGCCGATGCCGTAGTCGTAGGCCTCACCGGCGCCGCGCGCCAGGTGCCGCATCGCCAGCCAGGCCAGCAGCACGGCGATGAACTCGAGCCCGGTTTTGAGGAAGTCGGCCAGCAGCACTGACGACTGCGCCGCCAGCAGCGCG
>JANXTP010000257.1 GCA_025352345.1 Burkholderiales bacterium
CCAGGTCGACCCGTGCCCGTGTGCGCATCCCGGCCACGCTGACCTGGGTCAGCACTGCCTTCAGCTGCCCCTGCTTGTCGCTTTGGGTGCTGGCCATCAGCCGGCCGTTCCACACCGCGGTGCGCAGGTCGCGGTTGATGCGTTGCGTCTCGCTGTCGATGGCAATCAGCTCCGGGCTGTCCAGCAGTACATCGGTGGGAATCGGTACAGCACCGTCGCGGTGCCGGAACGCGGTGAGCAGCGACACCATCGCCTGTGCCCGCCACGCCGGGCCCGGATAGCCCTGGTAGCCCGGGCTGGCGCAGGCCACCGTCAGGTAATCCCGTCCGGCAAACGAGGTGCGCACCACCTGCCCGTTGACCACCGGTCGCAGCGTCACCGAGGTTGGCACATGGCCTTCGTCATTGGTGGCAATGACGCGGCCGGCTTCGTCGATCAGCACCAAGGCCACTTCCTGCGGCGCTTGCCCGTCGCCGCTGTGGAAGATGCGCTGCATTTCATCGATGAAGCGGAAGCGCAGCACCAGCACGCCGACGTTTACGCCGGCCGTGGTGGTGATGCGGTGGGCGTAGAGCAGGTCGGGCGTGTCCGCGGTGCCGAGGTCGCTGAGGCGAAAGCGCTCGACGTAGGCCGGCGCTCTCAGGGACTCGGCGACGATGCTGTCGCCGCTGCGCGCCAGCGTCGCGGTGGTGTCCATGCGCACCAGCACCTCGCCAGTCGGCGACAGCAGCACGATGTCGTCGTACACGGTGTATTTGGCCTGGTAGTCGCGCAGCCGGTGCACCATGGCCGCGCGATGCGCCTGCCGGTAGTCGGCGTCGCCGCTGCAGAAGGCCAGCACCACGTCGTCGGTGGCGAGAAAGCCGACGTCGGCTGTGCGTTCGTAGAGGTTGCGCACCAGGATGTCGATGGCGCACTGCGCCTGCGCCATCAGCTCGTCGCCAAGCGCGGCCTTCTGCTCGTCGACCATCCGCGCGATCAGGCGCTGCTGCAGCTCGTTGAAGCGCTCGCGTGTCTGGATCAGGGTGGGCAGGATCGGCGCGACTTCATCGGGACAGCTGATGGCCGCGCTCGATTCGATCATCTGCCAAAGCATCCCGAGATCTCGAAGGTCTCGTTCGCCGGTCTGCACGCGATGCATGTGGACCACCAGATCGTCATGTACTGCCATCACGGGGACTCCTGGAAAGAAGCACCCAGTCTAGAAATGCTGCGTTGCAGCGTAAGCCTTCAATTCGACCAGGGTTACACCTTATCTTTGCCCTTTTGCTGCGCCGCAAGCCTGTCATGCGGCCGGTTCGCGTCGATCGGCCGCCGTGGCGTTCACGCCCACCTAAAATTTGGCAATCCAGCCCCTCTGCCTGTTCCCACCGAAAGCCGACCGATGAACGTTCCCACGCCCGACCCCACCGCAGGAAGCGCATCGCCAACGGTCGATCTGTCTCACATCGCCGCCCGCGACAAGGCCGAGATCCTGGCCCAGGCCTTGCCCTACATCCGCAAGTTCCACGGCAAGACCATCGTCATCAAGTACGGCGGCAACGCCATGACCGACCCGGCGCTGCAGCAGGATTTCGCCGAAGACGTCGTGTTGCTGAAGCTGGTCGGCCTGAACCCGGTGGTGGTGCACGGGGGCGGGCCGCAGATCGAAGAGGCGCTGGCCAAGATCGGCAAGAAGGGCACCTTCATCCAGGGCATGCGGGTGACCGACGACGAGACGATGGAAGTCGTCGAGTGGGTGCTGGCCGGCCAGGTGCAGCAGGACATCGTCGGGCTGATCAACGTGGCCGGCGGCAAGGCGGTCGGACTGACTGGGCGCGATGGCGGGCTGATTCGCGCGCGCAAGCTGCGCATGACCGATCTGAAGGACCCGACGAAGGAGCACGATGTGGGGCAGGTCGGCGAGATCGAGTCGATCGACCCCAGCGTGGTCAAGGCGCTGCAGGACGACCAGTTCATCCCGGTGATCTCGCCGCTGGGCTTTGGCGCCAACAACGAGAACTACAACATCAATGCCGACGTGGTTGCCGGCAAGCTGGCCGAGGTGCTGAAGGCCGAGAAGCTGATCATGCTGACCAACATCCCCGGCGTGCTCGACAAGAACGGCCAGTTGCTGACCAACCTGACCGCGCGCGAGATCGATGACCTGTTCGCCGACGGCACGATCTCAGGCGGCATGCTGCCGAAGATCGCCAGTGCGCTCGACGCCGCGAAGAACGGCGTCAACACCGTGCACATCATCGACGGCCGCGTGCCGCACGCGATGTTGCTGGAAGTGCTGACCGAGCAGGCCTACGGCACGATGATCCGAAGTCATTGAGCCCCCCAGTCGCGATGCTCCTGCCCCCGAGGGGCGCCCCCTTCGGCCCGGGACACCCGGGCTTCGGGGTTGCTTGATGGGAACGCACCCAACTCGTAGGGTCTGGTTGTTCGATCTGGACAACACGCTGCACGACGCCAGTCACGCGTCGTTCGGCCCGACCAATGAGGCGATGACGCAGTACATCGTCGACCACCTCGGCCTGGACCATGGCGAAGCGGGCTCGTTGCGCCAGCATTACTGGCTGCACTACGGCGCCACGATGCTGGGCCTGGTGCGCCACCATGGCGTGAAGGCGGCGCACTTCCTCGACGCCACCCACCAACTGCCCGGCCTCGAATCGCGCCTGCGCACCAGCGCGCACGATCGTGCGGCGCTGCGCCGCTTGCCGGGGCGCAAGCTGATCCTGACGAATGCCCCGCGCGCCTATGCACTGCGGGTGCTGAACACGCTGGGTCTGGCGGGTTGCTTCGACGGCGTGATCAGCATCGAGGACATGACGATGTTCGGCCACCATCGCCCCAAACCCGATGCGCGTATGTTCCGCTGCATCGCGGCCCGGCTGAAGGTGCCGCCGCACCGTTGCACGCTGGTCGAGGACACACTGGAGCATCAGCGCGCCGCGCGCCGCGTTGGCATGCGCACTGTCTGGATGCAGCGTTACCTGCCCTCGCGAAGGCGACCCGCTCACCCCCTGGAACCGGGGGCGGCCGTCGGTGTTCACCCTTGCCATCGGCCGGCCTATGTGTGTGCCAGAATCAAATCGCTGCAGGGTTTGCTGATGCTGTAGCGCCCCTCCAGTGGTGCCCGCGCAATGACGAATCGCCCCGACGACGACACCCTGGACACCGACGGCGCCGCCGCCGATGTGCTCGCCATCGAGGCGACCGAAGTAACCCCTGCGGACTCGGGCCGCAAGCGCCCGAAGCCCGGCGA
>JANXTP010000299.1 GCA_025352345.1 Burkholderiales bacterium
GAGCAGTACAGACGCAAACTTCATGACATATGCCGCAGGGTGCTAGTGATGACTCAATTCTACAATCGCAGAATTTGGCACAGGGCATGACCGAGAAAAAGACAGCGCCGGTCGCGGCGGGCGATGTGATCGCCGAGGGCAGTTCTGCCGAAAAGATGGCACTGGCCTGGACGCACACCGCGCGGTTCGTGACCACGGCCAGCCGGTTGAATGAGCTGCCACAAACGGAGCTGCCCGAGATTGCCTTTGTCGGCCGATCGAACGCCGGCAAATCGACCGCCATCAATACGCTGACGCAACAGAAGCGGCTGGCCTTCGCATCGAAGACGCCGGGACGCACCCAGCACATCAACCTGTTCGAGCTGGGCCCGAGGTTGCAGGCCAACGTTTTGTTCGCCGATCTGCCCGGCTACGGCTATGCGGCGGTGGCGCGCGGTGCCAAGCTGCGCTGGCAGCAGGTGATGGCCGATTACCTCGAAGTGCGCCGCAGTCTGGCCGGTGTGGTGCTGATGGTCGATTCGCGCCTCGGTTTCACCGACCTCGACCGCCAGTTGTTGGGCTTTATCGCGCCACGCATCGGCAACGGTGCGGTCAAGCTGCTGGTGCTGCTGACCAAGTCCGACAAGCTCAACCGCAGCGAAGCGAATGCCGCGCTGGCGGCGGCCCAGCAGACGCTGGGCGAGCTGACCACCGACGAAGCCGATGTCAACGTGGCCCTGTTTTCAGCGCTGAAGAAAAGCGGCGTCGGTGATGCCGCCGCCTTGCTGTACGCCTGGATCCATCCGAATTCGCCTGAGGCGCTGCCTTCAGGGTCGCCCGAGGAACAGGTACACCCCTGACTGGCCGCGCGGTGCATAGGTGACGCCGAAGTACAAGGGTCCGAGGCTGGTGTCGGCGCCGACGAACAGGCTGCTGCCGGTGCGCAGGTCTGACAGCGACACATCACTCTTGCGCGTCCAGGCGTTGCCGGCTTCGAGCGTGGCGCCGACGAACAGTCCGCGGGTCAGCAACGGCACGTACTCGAGCCGCTGGTAGCCCTCCAGGCGGCCGAACAGCACGTTGTTGCCGGACAGCTGGTTGAAGCGATAACCCGACAGGCGATGGAAGCCGCCGAGGTTGTAGCTGTAGCGGCCCAGATCGGTCGACAGGTCCGCGCCGCCCGCGCTCTGGGCACTCAGGTAGGCATTGAGCGTGCTCCGGCCCCATGTCATGGCGGCGGTGCCTTCGAGCTCGAAGCGCGCGAAGCCGTTTCGGCCGGAGCCGCCGGTCACCGTCCGTGAGCCGATGACGGTTTCACCCTCGACACGGTAGCCACGCAGCGGGAAGTTGACGTAATCGAGTTGATCGATGATGACCTTGAAGCGCGCGCCGGTTTCCTGCACCGTCTGGCTGTCGCCGGGTCCGGGATAGTCTGCTGCGAGCAGGTCGGGGCTGTTGTGCAGCACGACATGGCTGACGCCGAGGCGGAATTCACCGAACTTGCCCCAGGGCTGCCCGATGTCGATGCCGAAGCGGCCGGTGGTCCGGCTGAAACGCCCCAGCTCGTCGGCACTGTTGGCCTCGTAGACCGTGATGCGACGCCGCTCCACGCTGGCATAGCCGGACAAGAACCAGTCACTGCTCCAGCCGAGTGTCCATTTCAGCGGGTGATACAGCTCGGTGTAGAGCTTCGGCGTCTCGCCGATCTGCACGAAATTGCGCCATTCGGTGCCGTTCTCGTCGAGCCAGCGGCGGTCGTGGTTCAGCTTGAGGTTGAAGGCGCTGTCGCCCTGGAAATCGGTGAACAGGTCGATGCCCACGCGGAAGTAATTCGGTCCCCAGGGCTTGTCCTCCAGATCGAAGACCAGCCCGTCGCCATCGGGCGTGTTGATCAGACGAAAGTCTGCCCGCGCGTAGTCGCCGCTGGCCGCTAGCCGGCGCGCATCGCGCTCGGCCTTCTTTTCGTCGAAAGGCTGGCCAGCTGTTGATTCGAGCGCGTCGGCAAAGCGTTTTGGGTTCGTCAGTTCACTGCCCTCGAAGCGGATGAAAGACACCCGCGCAGGTTCGGCATCGGGCTGATGGTGAGCGGCTTGCCACTGGGCGTAAGCCTGAGGGGTCAGCGACAGCGCGGCCAGCCGCGCCAGCTGCGGTCGAACGCCCGCTTCGCCCTGGTCGATCAGCTCGCGCGTCAGGTTGAAATCGCCGGAGGTCAGCGCACCCAGCGGCGGGGCGATCAACACATCGTCCGGCTTCAACAGGGCTACGCTGCGCGCCACATTCTGCTCGGTCAGGATGCTGAGCATCTGCGATGTCAGTCCGGTGACCGAACTCAGCGCCTCCCGGCTGGACAGCGGTGTGCCGATGTTGACGGCGATCACGATGTCGGCACCCATCGCCCGCGCCACATCGACCGGCAGGTTGTCGACCAGACCGCCGTCGCCCAGGATGCGGCCATCGGCCTCGGTGGGGGCGAAGACCCCGGGCACGCTCATGCTGGATCGCAGTGCCAGCGCCAGATCACCGCTGCCGAGGATGACCGGCTGGCCGGTCTCCATGTTGGTGGCGACCGCACGAAACGGGATCGTCAGCTGCGAAAAATCGCGGATGCCGCGCACCGGCAGCGTGTAGCGGCGCAGCAGCGATTCGAGGCCGCGGCCCGACAGGGCGCCCAGCGGTGCGCGCAGTTCGCCGTCGCGCATGCCGAATTCGAGCACCGGCGACAGCTCGAAGTCTTCCTCCTTGCGGCGCTGCGCCAGCAGCGGGCGGTCGACACGGTTGGCGAACACCTCGTCCCACTTGACCGACAGCAACTCCTTCTCGAGGCGCTGAGCGTCCATGCCGCTGGCGTACAGGCCGCCGATGATCGCGCCCATCGAGGTGCCGGCGATCACATCGATCGGGATGCGCTCGCGCTCCAACATCTTCAGCACACCCACATGCGCCAGGCCACGTGCACCACCGCCCGACAGCACCAGGCCGATGCGTGGACGGCCCAGCGGACGCGGAGCAG
>JANXTP010000318.1 GCA_025352345.1 Burkholderiales bacterium
CAGCAGGTCTGCGACATCGCCGCGAGCATCCGCCCTTCCGCGCGCGGCGAGCTCGAGATCACCGACATCAACGCGGCGTACCTGCAGAAGAACCAGCTCAACGTCGAGATCATGGGCCGTGGTTACGCCTGGCTCGACACCGGCACCCACGACAGCCTGCTCGAGGCCGGGCAGTTCATCGCCACGCTCGAGAAGCGCCAGGGGCTGAAGGTCGCGTGCCCGGAGGAGATCGCGTTTCGCGCCGGGTGGATCGGCGCCGAGCAGCTCGAGAATCTCGCCCGGCCGATGATGAAGAACGGCTACGGGCAGTACCTGATGCGCATCGTGCGCGAGACCGTCTACTGAGCAAACAAGTCGCGGTTGGTACGCATGGCGCCGCAGCCGCGGCGCTTCACTGGGCCCCATGGACATCATCAACCTCAGCGAGGCAGAACCGGCGTGGAACTGGCTCCACGAGCTCACCACCGCGCCCGAGCCGCTGCGCTGGCGCCATGCCACCACGCTTGAGGTCGGGGTGCCGGCATGGGTTCCCAAGCCGCAGTCCTGGCGCCGCATGGTCGCGGCGAACCGCGCCGCCACGCTGCTCGCACCGCCCTCGTCGCTGCTGGTCTCGCACGGCCCGCGCATGACGATGTATGGCTCGCTCGCCCTGGCGGCCAGATTCCGGGCGCGACGACATCTCGCCTATGCGTTCAATTTCACGACACTGGCGATGGCGCCGTCGACGCGCCGCGTCATGCACAGCGCGTTCAGCCGCGTCGATCGCTTCGTCGTCTTCTCGACCATGGAGCGCCGCCTGTACGCGGACTTCTTCGATCTCGACATCGCGTCGCTTCGACATGCTGCACTGGAGCGTGCGACCACCCGTCGCAGACCCGGCCCGCGACCCTTCGTTGCCGGACGCCTACCTCTGCGCCATCGGCAGCCAGGGGCGCGACGTCGACAACGGTTTGCCCGTGCCATCGTCGAACGCCTGTGGGACGACGCGGCGCTGAACCAGCGGCTGGCGGAGCAGGCGCAATCGTTCGCTCGGCTGAAGTGCAGCGAGCCGTCCGCAGTGGACTACCTCGAAGCCTATTTGAAGCGAGCGCAAACCGCGTAGAGCCGATGCCCGCGGCGTGGGCCTCGCGCCATCGATCGATGGCGCGTCAGGCCGCCCGCTGTCGATGTAGCACCGCGTAAGCCGCGTATCCGTCAGCCGCAGCGCGCGCCCGCCGGCGTCGCATCTGTAAGCGCACGCGACGACGGCGTCGATCAACCGATCTCGGCGTGACGAAGCCCGTCGATTTGTGCGGGTTTTCCAGCAGGCACGGCAAGTGCGACCCGATCAGACACGCATGCCGGCACTCGTTCAAATTTCGGGTGGTTTCGGTAGCTTCTGAAACCTTTAGTCACCACTGAAACATGCACTAGCGCCATTGCCTTCAAGTGTTCTCAATCGCTGCCGACAACAACCTGACCCGAGGTGCTGTCTGTGCTCCAGGAGATCGCAACGACAGTTCGGGTTTCGTCAGAGGTACTCGCGCAAAGCGCCATACCGACTCCGTCGGTCCGACGCGTATCTCCAAGTTTCCTGACCGGCCATTGGCCGGTCGCATCACTTTCCGCGAGCACCAACTATCATGGCGAATCACGTCTCGGCTTCTCCCGTTCTCATGCCCCTTTGCGCGCTTTTCGCTGCCGTCCTGAGTGCCTGCGGCGGCGGCACCACCAGCGACCTCGCCGACGCGGCGGCCACCGATGTCACGGCATTGAGGGCGACGCGCAAGCCACCAGCGCCGACCATTCTTGCGACCGAAGGCGGGTCGTTCAAGGTCAGCGGCGTTCAGTTGGTCAGTTACGGTGCGGACACCGGCTGGGTGCAAAAGTCGGTCACCGGCAGCGGCGATTGCACGACCGCGTTTTTCGGCAGCGATCCGGCGGTTGGCAAGACGAAGTCGTGCCAACTTGCGAGCACGGCGACCACGCCTTCGCCGAGCCCGGCACCGGCACCGGCTCCTGCTCCTGCTCCTGCTCCTGCTCCTGCTCCTGCTCCTGCTCCTGCTCCTGCTCCTGCTCCGTCCACCAGCCTGATGCCGATCGTGGACACGACGAAGCTGGTGGCACGGGCCGCTGGTTCGAGCACCTTCGACGTAACCCCTACGACGGAGATTGCGCCGGCCGGAGATGGCGCCTTCCGTACAAGTTGCGGGGTGTCCCACATGGGCTTCGATGATCCGATCGTCTTCCCCGGACAAGCAGGCCGGTCGCACTTGCATACCTTCTTTGGTAATACGGGGACGAACGCCGCGTCGACGCCGGACTCGATCCGCAACACCGGCAACTCGACCTGCCGCGGCGGCATCGCGAATCGATCGGCGTATTGGGTGCCGACGATGATCGACACGAAAGACGGAACGCCGCTCTTGCCGGACAGCATCGGGGTGTATTACAAGAACGGCCTCGTCGACGGCTCCACCGTGAAGGCAATCCCCGTAGGACTTCGCATGATCGCCGGCGACCCGGGTGCGAGCGCACCGAGAGGGGAGTGGGCCGACTTCTCCTACCGGTTCAAATGCATCGGTGGCCCGAACAACCAAAACGACAAGTACGGCAGCGAGATCCCCAATTGCGACGCCGGTGCACAGGTCTGGCAGGAGATCTTCTTCCCGCAGTGCTGGGACGGTGTCAATCTGGATTCGCCGGATCACAAGAGCCACATGAGCTACACGGTCAACGTGCCGAATCCCGCGAGCACGCAAGGCTGGTCCATGGCGGCCTGCCCGTCCACGCACCCGGTGATCCTCCCGCAGATCGGCTTCAACGTTGTCTACACCGTGAAGGAAACTGGCGCGGCCTTGCGCTGGCGTCTCGCCTCGGACAACTACGACCGGTCCGTCCCGGGCGGTTACTCGTCACACGGCGACTGGTTCAACGGTTGGAAGAGCGATGTCAGCGACGCCTTCGCCCTCAACTGCATTCGCGCCAAGAAGGACTGCCATTCCCACTTGCTCGGCGACGGGCGCATGATCTTCTGAACCGACCAAAAGTTGCCGGAAGATCGTTTCTCGAGGCAGGCCGACTTGGCCCCTTACCTGGGCCGGCGGCCGTGAAGCTAAAGCCTCGTTTGTATCCCGGCGGAGCCGTTTGACGAGTACGTGCCCGGATCCGGTTTAGCGTGAAGATCGGATGCCTGGCGCGCCACATCTGGAAGTGGTCCTACACCGGAACCGCGCTGCGGACCTAAAACCAGTCATCGCAAAGAATCTGTCGGATCGCGTTCGGAACGCCCGGGCAGCACCTCCCCTCCGGACATACAACTGTTCGGTCGGGCCGTCGATTCAGCCAGGCTCCCCACCACGCGAACGTCGAGTTGATGATGACGTTAGCGCGACACTGCGTCATCAGGTACAGCTGCTCCGCGGCCGATAGCTCGGTGGCGAAGCGCATCCCCTGCTGGCCGCCGTGCGGGGCAAAAAACTCCTTCGCCAGATCGGAACGGTCGGGGAACCGGAACCGAAGCGGTCAGGAATTTTCGAGCTCGACTCTTTTTTTTGCGGCGCGGTGGCGACGAATCTTTTGCACCATTTCTCGAACGATCGGTGCGCGATCGAACCACCTCAACGAATGGATGTCGGTGCGCGAGGCGCGCTGGTAGCCGAGTTCGGGAATCGCGGCGAATACACGCACCGCCGGGTTGTCGGCCCTGAACCGCGAGTAGGCGCCGTCGACGTGCATCGGCCCACCGTCTATGTGCCCGGGAGGGCGCTGCAATGTGGCTTCCAGGTACGTGATCAGCCTTCCGATCACTGGACCGTTGAAGGCCACGAAATGTGCGGTGATCAATGATGCGGACGGACGAATCTGCGTCAATGGTTCACCGCTGGTCACTACGTCGGTCACGCAACCACCGTAGAAGATTCCCCAATCCGCCGGCAACGCTTCAAGCGCGGTCCGGCTTCGCGCAGCGATGTCTGGAATGAAGTCGAGATCATCTTCCAGGACCAGCACATTGCGAAAAGACTTCGCCTCCCGCAAGACACCCAGATGACTCATGAAGCAGCCGCGCGCACCGATGCTGTCGAAGCCTTCGGCGTCGAGAGGGCGAACCGCATCGAACAGCGAAACATTGGAGGAGGCAAAACTCAGCCCGACAAGCTTCAACTGCTCGGTAATTTCGGCGCGGCGGTCGGTGCGGTGTGCAAGATTGATGACCCGTATGGTCTCGAAGTCGGCAAGTGATTTCATGTTTTCTCGATATGCAACGGATTTACGGCGATCCAGTCCGTCACCCCAGCTATTCGCGCCGCGAGTTTGATTTTCCTCCCGTGTTCAGCGTGACCCCGCAGCCGACGCAACGGCAACCTCAACCAAGGGTCTAGGGCGCCGAATTCTCCGAATGTTAGCGCCGAAGGTGTCAACGCCGATTTGAAACTGACCCACTCTTCGTCGAATCGCCGAAGTAGAAGTGACCCACCTCGCCTTTCCAGTTCGATGCGTCGAGTGTCATCGCCAACCACCGTATCGCTCACAATCCATGCGATGCTTCCGCAACCATCTGACTCGGAGCCTATCGGGCGTTCGCGAATCCTGTTCTTGACGCTTGCCGATGTCGAGGACCGTTCCTTCGGCGGTGCGATGCGCAGCAATGACATCCGAGGCGCGCTGCAGCAGTTGGCCGACGTCGATACGCTCGTGATACACGGCGCCAGCCGGTTCGCGCGCGAGGCGTCCTGGAACGGGCAGCGGGTCAAGCACGCAACCTACAGTCAACGTGGCCTGTCGCTCACGGCGCTGGCCCAGCGGCGCCAGATTCGGGCGTGGGTCACCGACACGATCAAAGCAGGCCGCTATGACGTGATCGTCGCCCGCTATCTCGGGTTGGCGCTTTTCGTGCCATTCGGACAATGGCGCCGGCTCGTGCTCGATGCGGACGACATCTTCAAGACGCCACCGGCATCAGGGTCAGTTTCGCGCGCCGTCCGCTTGAAGTTCGGCTTGCGCAACGCAGTCGCGGCAGGCTTGCTTCGCCTGGCGGGCCATGTCTGGGTCGTGAATCCGCTCGACGGCGCCAGACTCCCTTCGCGGCGCGTCTCGCAGCTTCCGAATGCCGTGTCGCTTCCACACCTGGGCCAGCTCCGCAGACCGCCGATCGCGCGGCGCATCCTCATGGTCGGCTACTTCGAGCACCCGCCGAATGCCGAAGGTCTGGATTGGTTCGTCAGCCGGGTCCTGCCGAAGTTGGCCGAGCGACTTCCCGGAGTTGAACTGCATGCAATCGGCAAACATCCGCCGCAATTCTCGGAGCGATTTTCAGGCCGTGTGGTCGTCCGCGGGTTCGTTGATGATCTTGCGAAGGAGTATGCGCAGGCGGCGCTCGTGATCGCACCCATCCGCTACGGCGGTGGCACCCAGATCAAGGTGCTCGAGGCGCTGGCGCACGGGCGACCCCTGGTGTCCTCGACGTTTGCGCATGCGGGGTTTGCGCCGCATCTCGTGGACGGCGAGCACCTCTTGGCAGCGGAGACCGAAGAAGCGTGGCTCCATGCCTGCACCTGGGTGCTGGAGCATCCAGACCTGTCTGAATCGCTGGCCGTGCAAGGGTGTTCCGCAGTCCACGGCACATACGGCACCGAGAACATGATTTCGGTGATCAAACGAGCGATCCACGGGCTTGTCAAGCGAGTTGACGATCAAGTCACGTGGAGTCCCTAGGCGGCACCGACGCCGGCAAAATTAGATCGTCACTTAATTGCGCGAAGCACGTCGTGCGCGGCTCGTCTCCAATGCCTCGCGCCGAGAGAACCGGGTGCGGTTGGACCCGCCACCTACAATCTTCCTACAGGGCCTGGGATCTTCCTTGTCGCACCGACAACTTTCCTGTTTTGTCGTGTTGACAGAGCCTGCTCTGAAAATTGTTGCAGCGGCCTCATCGAGAGAGTGATGACTTGATCAGCGGTACCGATTTGGATAGTGCGCAATTCGACCTTGTCTTGGTCGCGTACCGGAAGGTCGACACGGAGAAGTCGGTCGCGTTTTTCGATCACGCCTTTGGACCGAAGCGGGTCCGGCGACGCATACTCGTGCTCAATAACGGCGCGTTGGCCTCGACAGTTACGGCAGCCGCGCCGCGTTGGGAAATCATCGAGGGCTCGAATGCGCTCGCGGAGTTCTCAGGTTGGCAAGAAGGCCTCGCCCAGCGAGACACGGCTGACGGGGCGCCTGCCGGCGTGATCTTCGTCAACGACTCGGCGGTGACTCACCGTCATTTCACAAGTGCGCGCCGTCTTGCCATGGCCGCCAGCATCAGGAATGCCCCAACTGCGGCACTTGTCGCCTTCCGCGACCAGGTCCCAGGTTCATTGGCAGTGGCCGGCTTCGGTCTTGACTCGTGGGCCAGC
>JANXTP010000336.1 GCA_025352345.1 Burkholderiales bacterium
CGGACAGGATCACGCCGAGGCCTGAAGACTGCACACGCCCTCATCGCCAGCGCCAGCGCCAGCTTCACGCCTATCCCGCCGCGAACCCCTCAGCATTTTGAAACCGGCCAAAACTCAGCACGTTCGCACCGGCGCCCACACGCGCAACAACGCTCGGCCCTTCGGTATGTCAACAAGCTCGCGCGCGACGTCGTTGTAGCCGGCCAATACCAGCTGTGAACGCTGGTCAGGCCCGCCATGGCACAAACCTGGCACACCAAATCTGAGCGCGGCGCACCGGTGGCACGTAGTCCGTCGTCCCGGCTCGCGCGGCGAGTTCCCGATCCGACGGCAACGTTCACTTGCCACTTCAGCTTCCAGGCGCGTCTCGGTCGACTCCGTGGTTCCACCCCGGCACGTTGACGTAGTAACGCACGGCTTTGCCCTGCCCCGTGGTCCAGAGCAATCCGGCTCTGACCAAATCCGCCAAGTCACGCGTCGCGCTCGGCTTGGAGGTGCCCGTGATCCTGGTGTACTTCTCGGCGTTGAGGCCACCGAGAAAACCACCATCACCGTCGTCCAGGAGTCGCTGCAAGACCTTGCGCTGGCGCTCGTTGAGTTCGAGCTTGGCATGGTCGGCCCAGAACCTTGCCTTCTCGATCGCGCGGTCGATCACCTGACTCGAGCGCTCACAGGCCAGCGAATACTGCTGCGCGAACCACACGACCCAATTGGTCGCATCTCCGGTGCCCCGCTGCGCGGCGTTCAATGCGTCGTAGTACCCTTTGCGCGACTCCAGCAACTGGCGCGACAGGCTGCACAGCCGGACTGTGGCCCGATGGTCCTGAGCGATTGCCATGTCCACGATGGCGCGGCCGATGCGCCCGTTGCCGTCCTCGAACGGGTGGATGCTCTCGAACCAGAGATGTGCAATCGCCGCGCGCGCCAGACCATCGATCTCGGGGCGGTATCCGGGCACCGGCGTTGTCCTCGCAAACCAGTTGAGGAAGCGAGTCATCTCATCCCCGACCTGGCGCGACGGGGGTGCCTCGTAATGGACAAGCTCCCTGTCGGGCGGCCCGCTCACGATCTGCATCGGCACCTCGTGGTCGCGGTACCGGCCCACAGCGATGCGGCGGATGCCGCTCGTGCCCCCTGGGAAGAGCGCAGACTGCCAGCGGTGCAGGCGATCGTCGTCGAGCGGCGTCTCGAACCCACTTGTGGCATCGTTGATCACGTCGACCAGACCGTCGACGCTGCGGTCCTGGGGCCCAATCGATGCCAGACCGAGCCGGCGCATCACCGAGGAGCGCACCGCTGCGGGGTCGAGCTGTTCCCCTTCGATTGCTGCCGTCGCGATGACTTCTGCCTCCATCACCTCGCGCGCTATCTGGCCATCCCGCTCGAGGCCGATCGCCTGGGCCTTGCCTTCGATCAAGCCCTGCATGCGGCGGGCGTCGGACAGCGCCGGGCCGGCACGCTGATAGTCGAGGGTCAGCTCTGGCCAGCCTGGTTGCTGCCAAACGTAGAGATGCTTTCTGGATCGCATGAGCCGCATTTTAACAAATTCAGATCAATTCATGATCCGTATTTATGGAAATTACGGCTCACCAAGCTCCCTTCTGAAGGACGATGGTCAATGCTTGGCTGGTCGCCTCCACCACGGGAGCGATGGCCGACTTCGGAAACGGCGAGAGACCGTCGTCGGGGTTCAGTGGGAACCCTCATACGGGGTTTCCCGCACCGAAATCACGCAAGTCGGCCGCTGCGATTTTCACGACCACTGGGGCAGCAAAAACAATGGCTTGATCAGCGTTGCCTTAGACGCTCACCGCCTGCGTCGCGACGTCGGTCGCCGGGGCGGTCAGCCAGACCATGATTTCTTCGGTCACGGTTTCCAGCGACAGGGTTCGGCCATGGCCGCAGTGCAACGCATACATGGCCCGGCCCAGCATGGCGCGCGGCTTGCCCACCTGCGTGGCGAGATAGGGTTCGGTCGCGACACCGACGACACCGATCGCGTCCGAGTAGTGGTCCAGAGCCCCCTGGATGCGCGCGGCCAGCGCCCACTCACCACACAGGGTCGCCAGCCTGGCGGCAATCCCGATGTTCTGTTCGGCCCGGTTGTTCGGGCCCGTGAAATGGGTCAGCCGGATGGCTTCCGCCAATGAAACTCGTGCCAGCGCTAGGGAACCCGTGACGGCGTACAAGGCCGCGATGTTCCTGGAGAGATGGGCCATGTTCGCCAGGTTGCCAATGGCTTCCAGCAGATCACGGCTCAGCTTGAAGGCCTCCAGGGCGTTCGGGTAGTCGCCCTCCTCCCGATGCTGCGCGGCGAGCCCCATCAACGCGATCGCACGGAGGTAGGGATCGGCCAATTGCGCGGAAACCGCCAACGCTTCCTCGGTGCTGCGTCGAGCCGCGCTGAAGTCGGACATGCGCAGGCGCGCCGCCCGGTCGAGGTCGAGGGCGACGACGAGCAAGCCTCGGTCACCCAGTTCACGGCCAATTGAAATGGCCTGTTCCGCCAGGCCGCGGGCCTCGTTCAGCTGACCCATGAAAATGCAGAGCTGGCCGAGCCCGAAGTGCGCCAGACCCCGGCTCGATGACCGCAGCGTTGCGGGGGCACGTGCCAGGGCGTCACGGACGAACTGTCGGCCTTGAACGTACATGCCGGTGACGATCCAGTAGCGGCGCAACGCGTTGGCCAGATCGAGCCCCAGGCTGACGCCCTCGGCCGCTTGATCGCACCATGCCTGGGCGGCCAGCAGATTGGCTCGCTCGGCATCCAGCGCGTCCGCGGCCTGCTTCACGCCCGCGCCCGCGAAAGCGTTGCTGAGCGCATTCGCCACGGCCAGAAAAAAGGCCAGGTGCCGGTCATGCACGGCGGCGGCGGCACCCGACGCTGTCAACCGATCACGGGCGAAGTGCCGCACCGTTTCGAGCAGGCGATAGCGAGGACCGGCGGCCGGCGACCGCTCAACGATGACCAGCGACCTGTCGACGAGATCCCGCAGCAGGTCGGCGATTTCCATTTCATCGCCCGCGCCGGCGACGGCCGCAGCCGCAGCCAGCGTCCAGCCTCCGGAGAACACCGACAAGCCGCGCAGGAGTTGCTGTTCGCGGTCACTCAGCTGATCGTGGCTCCAGTCCAGCGTGGCGAGCAGCGTCTGGTGGCGCGAGTGCGCCTTGCTGGCGCCGGTGAGCAGCCGGAAGCGATCGTCCAGCTTGTCGCGGATCTGCTCGACCGTCATCAGCCTGACGCGCGCCGCCGCCAGCTCCAGCGCGAGCGGAATTCCGTCCAGTCGCTGACAGATTTCCACCACCGCCACGGCGTTGCCGGGCGTCAGCTCGAATTCAGGCGCTGCCTGTCTGGCCTGGATGACAAAAAACTCGATCGCTTCAAAGGCGGGCAGATCGGCATTTACATTCGCCGGCACCCGCATCGAGCGCATCGCGACCGTGCGCTCACCGCGCACACCCAGGCTCTCGCGGCTTGTCGCGAGCACACGCAGTTGCGGCGCGCCGGTGAGCAGCCGCTCGACCAGCGCCGAACAGGCCGCGACAAGGTGCTCACAGTTGTCGAGCAGCAGCAAGCGCTTCTCGCCAGACAACTGGCGCAGCAGAAGCTCCTCGACCGGAAGGCCCGATTCCTCACGCAGCCCGAGGGCGGCGGCCACCGCCAGCGCCAGCTCGTCGGGATCGGCGAGTGGCGCCAGGTCGATGAAGGTGACCCGATTGAAGAACAGCGGCTCCAGCTCACGCGCGACTTCAATCGCCAGGCGGGTCTTGCCGGCGCCACCGATACCGGTGAGCGTCAACAGACGGGTGCCGTGCAACAGCGCCGCAGATTCGGCGCGCTCGCATTCGAAGCCGACAAAACGGCCCAGCGGACGCGGCAGATTGCTGGTCGACGGCAGCCTCGACATGGCTCCACCGACGGGCGCACCGAGTTGCAACCCTGCGCAAGGTTCAACCAAAATCTCCAAGCAGAACCGATACCCCCGCCCCGCGACTGTGGCGATAGCGTCAGCGCCGAGCACCCGCCGCAAGTTGGCCACCTGTACCGGAAGGTTGTTCTCGCCGACGACCAGGCCGGGCCAGACGCAGTCCAGCAATTCGTCTTTGCTGACCAGTTCGCGTCCGTTCTCCACCAGCGCCACC
>JANXTP010000338.1 GCA_025352345.1 Burkholderiales bacterium
CTGCGCAGCGCCAGCGGCCTGCTGGCGCCATGCGCCATCGAATACGCGGCGCAGGCAATGGCTCTGCATGGCGCATTGACCGCCGCCGCACCGTCCGCGCGGCCGGGCTACCTGGCCAGCGTCAGGGCGGTGCGGCTGCGGGTGCCGCGGCTGGACCTGAGCACTGGCGCACTGCAGGTGCATGCGGGCCGGATCGCCGGCGATGGCGCGGTTGTGGCCTACCAGTTCAGCGTCTGCGACGAGGCCGGTGCAGTGCTGGTCGATGGCCGCATCACCCTCGTGCTCAACCCTGCCGGGATCGGATCATGACCCTTGAACACAAACGCGCCCTCGTGACCGGCGCCAGCGGGGCGCTGGGCAGCGCCATCTCCCGTCGGCTCGCACGGGACGGGGCGGCCTTGCTGCTGCACGCGCACTCGAACCCCGAAAGCGTCGAGCGGCTGGCCGCCGAGATCCGCGTGCTGGGCGGCAGTGCCGAGACCTGTATCTTCGACGTGACCGATGAAGCCGCCAGCCGCGCCGCCTGCGAGCAGATGCTGGCATCGGGGCCCGTGCAGGTCATCGTCAACAACGCCGGCGTGCACGACGACGCGGTGCTGCCGGGGATGAGCTCGGCGCAATGGCACCGCGTGATCGATGTGTCGCTGGACGGATTTTTCAACGTCACGCAGCCGCTGCTGCTGCCGATGCTGCGCACTCGCTGGGGTCGGATCATCAGCATGTCGTCGGTGAGTTCGCTGATGGGCAACCGGGGCCAGGTCAACTACGCGGCGGCCAAGGGTGCGCTCAACAGCGCCACCCGGGCGCTGTCGCTCGAAGTCGCTAGCCGCGGCGTCACCGTCAACGCGATCGCACCCGGCGTGATCGCCTCGCCAATGGCCGACCACGCTTTCGATGCCGAGGCGATCAAGCGGCTGGTGCCCGTCCAGCGCGCCGGAACGCCCGATGAAGTGGCAGCTCTGGCCTCGTTCCTGGCCGGCCCTGACGCGGGCTACATCACCGGGCAGGTGATCTCGATCAACGGCGGCATGTGCTGAACCGGCACTGCGGTCACGCCTGAAACGGTGGTCGGCGGCGCAGCCGTCGCAGCATCAAGGCCGGCAGCCGACACACGAATTCCAGCATCAAACGCATATGCATCCAGGTCAGCAGCAGGTTGTCGCGGCCATAGCGAAAGTGCGACACACCGCCTTCGGCGCTGCTGAGGTATTTTACCGGCGCATCGATGTTGATCGGCTTGATGCCGCGCCAGACCATCCGCACCACGGCTTCGGTGTCGAAGTCGAAACGCCGCATCCAGCGCTGGCCGGCCATCACCGCCACCAGCGCGTCGACCGGGTACACGCGAAAGCCGTACAGCGAATCGCCGACACCGGCGCCCAGCGTTTCGAGGTGGGTCCAGCCATTCGAGATGCGGCGACCACGCACGCGCAGCAGTGGTGCGCTCGCGTCGAACACCGGCCGGCCGAGGACCATCGTGTCGGGCCGCTGCGCCGAGGCCTGCATGAACGCAGGGATCAGACCGGCCGGATGCTGGCCGTCCGCGTCCATCGTCAGCGCATGGGTGTAGCCGCTGGCCTGCGCCACACGCAGACCGTGCAGCACGGCGGCGCCCTTGCCCTGGTTGGCGGGCAGCACGAGGACGCGCAGGCCAGGGTCATCGAGCGCCCACAGCGGCGCGATCTCCACCGTCTCGTCGGTGCTGCCATCGATGACGACCCACACCGGGTCCCAGTGCCGGCGGGCCTCGCGCACCGTCTCGGCCAGCAGGCGGCCGGTGTTGAAGCTCGGGATCAGCACCAGGTGCGTCGCCGATCTCGTCGGCGCTGTCGCGGGCGGCCGGGGCATCACCACGGCGCTCTGTTGCGAGCGATCGCATCGGTCGCGAAGTACTGCTCGAGTTGACGAGACAAGGCGGCCGGGTCCGCTGACGGCGCGAAACGCTCGCCGACGCGCACCCGGAACACGATCGGCAGCGGAGGCAGCCGCCACAGGGGCCAGCCCTTGCCCAGATAGGGGGAATCGGTGTCGATGAACACCGCCTGGATCGGCGTCTGGGCCAGCTTGGCAATCAAGGCCACCCCGCTGTTGAACGGGTTGACCGGCCACTGCGTGGTGCGCGTGCCCTCCGGGAAGATCACCAGCTGACCGCCGCCTTGCAGGTCACTCACGGCCAGCCGGATCATGCTGCGCGGCGAGTCGTTGCAGATGTAGCGCGCCAGACGCGCGCCTGCACCGAGGAACACGTTCTTCATCAGGTCGGCTTTCATGATGCAGGCGCTGCGTGGCAACCGCGCGACCAGGATCAATGCGTCCATCATGCTCGGGTGGTTGGCCGCGATGATCAGGCCCGACTCGTCGCGAAACCGGTCCATCGCCTGCGACTCGATGCGAATCATGCCGGTCAGTTCGGCGAAGGCCCAGAAGCCGCCGTAGCAGCGACTGATCACGCGGCGGCCCAGCGCCAGCCCCCGCTGCCTGGCCAGCAGCGGGTACAGCACCGCCGCCAGCAGGTTCCACGACAGCGACATCAGCCCGAGCAGCAGCAGCAAGGTCAGCAGCCACGCGGTGGAGGCGGCGGTGCGCAGGCGGCTCATCAGGCTTGGGGCCCCAGCGCTTCGATCCGACCCGTCGCGAAGGCATGGGCCTCGATCTCCACCAGCAGGTCGCTGCGGCAGATGTCGGCTGCGAGGTACAGCGCGGTGCGCGCGGCGAAGGCGTCGGCCCCGACCCCGGCTTGCAGCGCTGCACGAATGGGCTCCAGGTGTGCGGCATGGCGCAGGTACACGGTGCAGGGCATCGCCGCCAGATCGAAGTGCGCCGAGGTGTGCTGATGAGCCGCCTGCAGCACGGCCTGCAGGTTGGCCAGCGTTTCCCGCGTCTGCGCGACCGGGTCGCCCGCATGCACGCTGCGATGGCCGACGACGCTCGACGTGCCCGAGATCAGCAGCGCGACGCGACCCTCCCCGGCATCCGCGAGCACTGCGCGCGAGAAGCTCGGGCTGCTCGGTCCGTAGACGCCGGGATAGTCGTACGCCGACACCTGCCGCGGGTTCTCCACCGCCACGGGTGCTGTACGGCCGGCCAGAAAGTGCACGCACAAGGACCCCCCCTGTGTGCCGAGGGCACAGGCCGCCGGCGCACCAGCAAAGGCGGGCTGCCCGGAGTTCAGAAAGGCGCGCTGTCGCCCCGCGTTGAAACGGCGGTAACGCTCGATACCGCCCTCGTCGGTATTGATGCGGGGCAGGTAATTCCACAGGCGCAGCAGGTGCGGATATCCAGTGCGGGCGAGCGTCGCGAACACATCGCGGTAGGCCCGTTCGCACTGCGCATCGAAGTCGGCGTCATCAGGCGACTGATCGAGTTCGAGCACGCCGTACAGCCAGCACCCGTCGTGGCGCCAGTGAACGCTGCCGCATGCGCCCGCCTGATGCTCCGCCGTGCCACCGCTCCAGGTGTCGATGACAGGCCCGGCACTCGACAACACCTGCAAGGCCGCCTGCGCGACGGTGGGCAGCGCCATCGTTGCAGGCGCTCCGAAGATCAGGCCACCGAGCGGTGGTCCCGCGCTGTGACCGGCGTCCCGCCAGTCGCCAGGCGTCAGCCGCGCCGACCGAAGCGCCGGCTCGGCAGTCGACCCGATCGGCAAGGTCATCGAGCGTCGGCCTCGACCCCACCGAGCGGCGGACCGATGTCATCAGTGTCGTGGTGGCATGGCCATCCCCTCAGGGCATGCGCGGTGAGCAGGCACCGGATCGCCTGGCGCACCCGCGCTGAGGTCGTGTGGTGTCGATGAGAAAGCATCACCAATTTCACCATACGGTGCTCGCTGGTCGCGCGCGGAATCGAGCAGCTGTATCGAGGGGTGCCTTGCCCCTTGCCGCTTACCCCTGCCCCACCGGCCGCAGCCGGCTCATCGCCACCGACGCAGCGGCGGTTCGGGTCTCGACGCCCAGCTTCACGTAGACGCGCTCCAGGTGCTTCTTCACCGTGGCCGGGCTGGAACCGAGGATGTCGCCGATGTCGCGGTTGGTCTTGCCCTTGGCCAGCCAGTACAGCACCTCGGCTTCGCGGGTGGTCAGCTTGAAGGCCGCGCCCAGCGCATCGATCACCGCCTGGTCCGAGCTTTCGCGCATCACGATCAGCCATTCGTCGTCTCCGGTCTGCTCGTGCAGCGCCAGGATCAGGCGGCGGTTCTGCCGCGCCAGCGTCAGCGGCTCGCCGGGCACGGCGCCGGCCACCGAACGACGCGCCAGTTCATCGCGCACCCAGGCCAGCACCGTGGCGTCGAGCTCGCCACCGTCGAAATGCTGCAGCAACAGATCGCGCGCCAGCGGCGTCTTCCACACCACCTTGCCGTCGGCGGCGCGCACCACCAGCGTGGCGTGGCCGAAGGCATCCAGCGCATTGCGCGCCTGGCGGGCCTGCCGCGCGCCCTGCACATGCACCGCCATGCGCGCCAGCACCTCCTTCGCGCGGATCGGCTTGGTGACGTAATCGACACCGCCCGCCTGGAAGGCCTGCACCACATGCTCGGTGTCGGTCAGGCCGGTCATGAACACGATGGGAATGTGCGCAGTGTCGGGCCGTGCCTTCAGCC
>JANXTP010000339.1 GCA_025352345.1 Burkholderiales bacterium
ACCCACCAGATCCGGGTGCACATGGCGTCGGTCGGGCATCCCCTGCTGGCGGACCTCACTTATGGCGGGCGTGCGGCCCATGGCCTGACGCGCCAGGCCTTGCACGCCACACGGCTGGGTGTCGATCACCCGGTGAACGGCCGCGCCGTGGCTTTCGAATCGGCGCCGCCGGCCGATTTCGCCGCGGTGTGGCAACTTCTGATGGAGGCACGCTGAGGCGCTGTTCCTCCGGTACACTCCACAGCAATCTGTCGTAGAGAAAGAGCTTGGCCTTGGTGGCCAACGACCAGACTGACGCTGATGTGACTGCTACGCTTGCGAGAGTTTCTCCCGGAGCAGCACCTCACCGCACCGCCGCCGTGTCATGGCGCCACCCTGATGCAGGGTTCGCGCTTCGAGTCGGCTGACGATTACAGAGCCTGAACATCCACCGGTCGAGGCCGGTCGAGGACCATCACGATAGTCATGAACACACAGGATGCGAAGCGCGTCCTTCAAACTGCACTGATCTGCGCTCGAGAGCCGCTGTCGATTCGCGACATGCGCACCTTGTTTGCCGACGAGATCGATCCCGACACCGTTCGCGGACTGCTCGACGAACTGGCGCGCGATTGGGACGGTGAGGGCGTCGAGCTGGTGGCGGTCTCGACCGGCTGGCGCTTGCAGAGCCGCCCGGAGATGCGCGAATTTCTCGACCGGCTGCATCCGGAAAAACCGCCCAGGTATTCCCGCGCGGTGATGGAAACGTTGGCCATCATCGCGTACCGACAACCGGTCACTCGCGGCGACATCGAAGACATCCGCGGCGTGACCGTGGCAACGCAGATCATCAAGCAGCTTGAAGACCGTGGATGGATCGAAGCGATCGGCTACCGCGAAACGCCGGGTCGTCCCGCGCTGCTGGCGACCACCCGGCAGTTCCTCGACGACCTGGGTCTGGCCAGCCTGCAACAGCTGCCTCTGATGCCCGAAGGGCCCTCGTTGCAAAGCTCTTTCGACGATTTGCTGGCCGTGACTCTGGTGGATGACACCACCCCGGCCTTGGATCTTTCACCTCACCCAGCGGCGGATGCCGTACCCATGGAACGTCCGAATGAATCCCAATCCTGACCACCCTGCCGACAGCGACCGTGACCCCCCAGCTGCTGATACTCCCGAGCAGACGCCGGATGCCGTCGACAAGCCGGTGCGCCGCAAGCGCGCCGTGAAGGTGGCAGCGTCCGCCGAGCCCGAAGCGCCTGATGCCGCGCCGTCGATGACGGACGGGGTGGTCACCGAGCCGGCCGATGCGCCTGCTGACGGTGCTGAAGTGGCATCGTCGCCCGACGAGGTGAGCAACGATCCGCTGCGCAAGGGACGTCGCCAACGTCGACGCGGCCCGCGCACCGACGAAGCGGCAGCTTCGGGACCTGACCAGGCGCCTCATGACGACACCGCTGACGCTGATGCAGATGAGTCCGACGCGATCGAGGCCAGCGGTCCGCCGGTGATTCCGGCCGACGTCGGCGAAGTGTTCGCGCAGGTGCTGTCGGGTGAGTTCGACGTCGAACCGCCGGCTGACGAGCCCGCCGCGCCGCCGAAGCGGGTGTTGCGCCCTGAACCTGAAGCGCCGAAGCTGCACAAGGTGCTGGCGCAGTCGGGCATCGGCTCGCGCCGCGACATGGAGCAGGCCATCGTCGACGGCCTGGTCGAGGTCAACGGCCAGCTGGCGCACACCGGTCAGCGCATTTCGTTCGGTGATCAGATCAAGGTCAACGGCAAGCCGGTGCGGGTGCGCATCATCCCGCCGCCGCCGCGCATCATTGCGTACCACAAGCCCACCGGCGAAGTGGTGACCAACGACGACCCCGAGCACCGCCCGACGGTATTCCGCCGACTGCCGCGTCTGCCTCAGGGCAAGTGGCAGGCGGTGGGCCGCCTCGACATCAACACCGAAGGCCTGCTGCTTTTCACCAACTCCGGCGACTTGGCGAACCGGCTGATGCACCCGCGTTTTGGTGTCGAGCGTGAGTACGCGGTGCGGGTGCTCGGTACCCTCGATGCCGAATCGAAGGCGATGCTGCTTGAAGGCGTGACCATTGACGGTCAGACGGCCAGCTTCCGGTCGATCGAGAACGGCGGCGGCGAGGGCTTGAACCACTGGTACCGCGTCGTCATCACCGAAGGCCGCAACCGCGAGGTGCGCAAGCTGTTCGATGCGGTGGACCTGACCGTCAACCGGCTGATCCGTATCCGCTACGGCTGCATCGTGCTGCCGCGCGGGCTCAAGCGCGGGGTCTGGGTCGATCTTGAAGACTCTGATATCCGCGCAATCCGCCGGCTGGCCGGTGGCGAAGCCGAAGGCGGGCCGCGTGATCCGCGCTCGAACGCGCGCGATGCGCAGCAAGCGCGCGCGCCACGGGGTCGCGACAAGCCACCGAAAGGGGAGCGCCGCGATGGCAGCCCGCCGCGTCCCGATGTGCCCAACCGCGATCGGCCGTTCAGCGAAGGCCGTGGCCCGCGTCCACCGCAGGCGGAAGCCCCGCTGCGCACCGAGCGCTCGAACGAGGAGCGACCGCCGCGTGACGACGACCTCGATGACGATTTCGACCCCTCGCGCATCCCCAACCCGCTCGAGCAGACCTTCGACAAGCGCTTCGTGCAGAACCCGCGCACGCCCGCCGGCGGGCGCAACTTCCGCACCGGCGGTGGCGGCTTTGGCGCTGGCGGCAGTGCGCCTCCGGCACCGCGCAAAGGTGATGGACCCCGCCAGCCGGATCCGATGCAGACCTCGGTCGGCTACATCGGTGGCGATGCGTTCCACCGCAAGAATGCCCGCGGCGGTGGCGGGCAGGGTGGCGGTGGCGGTGGGTATGGTGGCAACGGCGGCGGCAACAGCGGTGGTGGACGCGGCGGCGGCAACCGTGGCGGTGGCTACGGTGGTGGCGGCGGCGGTGGAAATGCCGGCGGCGGTGGCCGTCGCGGACGCTGATTCGATACCTGCCCGCAGTAGAATCCAAGACTTTGTCTCGGTTTACCTCCCTCAGGAATGAATGTCCTGGCCATTGAACGCACGCTCTCCATCATCAAGCCCGACGCGGTTGCCAAGAACGTGATCGGACAGATCTACAGCCGCTTCGAAAACGCAGGCTTGAAGGTGATCGCGGCGCGGATGGCGCATCTGTCACGCGGCGAGGCCGAGGCCTTCTACGCGGTTCACAAGGCGCGGCCTTTCTTCAAGGACCTGGTCGATTTCATGATCTCCGGTCCGGTGATGATCCAGGCGCTCGAAGGCGAGGGTGCCATCCTTAAGAACCGTGACCTGATGGGCGCGACCGATCCGAAGAAGGCCGAGAAGGGCACGATCCGCGCTGATTTCGCCGACAGCATCGATGCGAATGCGGTGCACGGCTCGGACGCTGCTGACACCGCGGCCGCAGAGATCGCTTTCTTCTTCCCTGGCGCGCAGGTCTACAGTCGCTGACGTGTGGTCGTTGACCTCCGGCCGCTGACGCCACCGCATCGGTCACCCGGGCCCTCCATGACTGTCGTCAACCTGCTCGACTTCGATCTGGCCGGCTTGGCGGCGTACTGCGAAGGCCTGGGCGAAAAGCGCTTCCGCGCGACGCAGCTGTTCCGCTGGTTGCACCAGCGAGGTGTGGCTGACTCCGCGCAGATGTCGGATCTGGCCAAGTCCTTTCGCGACAAACTCAGCGCTGCATGCGAGGTCCGTGTGCCGGCCGTGCTCAGCGAGCAGGCCTCTGCCGATGGCACCATCAAATGGCTGTTCGATGTTGGCGGCGGCGATGCGGTCGAAACAGTGTTCATCCCGGAAGACGATCGCGGCACTTTGTGCGTGTCGTCCCAAGCCGGTTGTGCGGTCGGTTGCCCCTTCTGCTCGACCGGCCACCAGGGCTTCAGCCGCAATCTCGGCACCGCCGAGATCATCGGCCAGCTGTGGTTCGCCGAGCACCATTTACGTCGCCGGCTGCAGCTGCCCGAAGGCACACGTGCCATCACCAATGTGGTGATGATGGGCATGGGCGAGCCGCTGCAGAACTATTCGGTGCTGCTGCCCGCGCTGCGGGTGATGCTCGATGACCATGCTTATGGCTTGTCACGGCGGCGCGTCACGGTGTCGACCTCCGGTGTGGTGCCGATGATCGACCGGCTGCGCACCGATTGCCCAGTGGCTCTCGCCGTGTCGCTGCACGCACCCAACGATGCGTTGCGCGACGACCTGGTGCCGCTGAACCGCAAGTACCCGCTGACCGAACTGCTGGCCGCCTGCGACCGGTATCTCGCAGCCGCGCCTCGTGACTTCATCACCTTCGAATACTGCATGCTCGACGGCGTCAATGACAGCCCGGCGCATGCGGCGCAATTGGTCGACCTGGTGCAGGGTCACGGCGTTCGCGCCCAGCCGCTGGCCTGCAAGTTCAACCTGATCCCGTTCAATCCGTTTCCGGCGTCCGGGCTCACCTGCAGCCCGCGTGAGCGCGTCAAGGCCTTCGCCGGCGTGTTGCAGGGGGCCGGTATCGTGACCACGATCCGCAAGACCCGCGGCAGCGACATCGATGCCGCCTGCGGACAATTGGCCGGCGAGGTACAGGACCGCACCCGTGTCGCCGAGCGGCGCTTGGGCCGTGCCGCCATTCCGATCGTCCCGCTCGATCTGTCGGCAGCGCGCACCGGAGCGGCGCCGGCCCACGAAAGACCCGCATGACGATCACCCGAACCTGCACCGGCATGGGTGCCGCTGCTGCCAGCTCGACTTGGGCTGTGCTGCGCGTCGGCATGGCCTGGGTGTGCGTGGCGGTTTTGCTGG
>JANXTP010000368.1 GCA_025352345.1 Burkholderiales bacterium
GCCGAGCCGTTCCTCGGCGCCTCGATCGACGGCCGCTTCGTCACCTACTACCTGTTGTTCTTCGCCGCGTTCGCGCTGGTGCTGATGCTGCTGCGCATCGTCAACTCGCCGTTCGGTCGGGTGCTGCAGGCGATCCGCGAGAACGACTTTCGCGCCGAGGCGATCGGCTACCGCACCGTCGTCTATCGCACGCTGGCCTCGGTGATCTCGGCCTTGTTCGCGACGCTCGCCGGCGTGCTGCTCGCGCTCTGGCTGCGCTACACCGGGCCGGACACGACGCTGTCGTTCGAGATCATGCTTGACGTGCTGCTGATCGTCGTGATCGGCGGCATGGGCACGGTCTATGGCGCGGTGATCGGCAGCGCGCTGCTGGTGCTGGCGCAGAACTACCTGCAAGACCTGATGAAGCTCGCGTCCTTGCAAATCGAGTCAGCGGTTGGGGGCATCCCCATCGTCTCGCAACTCGTCTCGCCGGACCGCTGGCTGCTCTGGCTGGGCATCCTGTTCGTGCTGTCGGTCTATCACTTTCCGAGTGGCGTGGTCGGGCGCCTGCGTGCGATGCGCCGCGCGGGACAGACGCCATGAGCTTCACGTCGAACTACCTGACCTGCGAAGGCCGCGAGCTCCACTACACCGAGTGGGGCGCGCAGCACCGCGAGACCGTGATCGCATGGCATGGCCTGGCGCGCACCGGGCGCGACATGGACGATGTGGCCGAGCACCTGTCGCAGCGCTACCGCGTGATCTGCCCCGACACGCTCGGCCGCGGCCTGAGCCAGTGGAGCCCCGAACCCGAGAAGGAATACTGCCTGGCCTTCTACGTGCAACAGGCGCGGGCGCTGGTCGATCAGCTCGGCCTTCAGGACTTTCACTGGCTCGGCACCTCGATGGGCGGCGCCATCGGGCTGGTGGCCGCGGCCACCGCGCTGCGCGGACGGGTGCGGCGCCTGATCCTGAACGACAGCGGGCCGCAGATCGCCGACGCCGCGATCGCACGCATCCGCGGATACGCCGGCAACCCGGCGGCGTTCGCGAGCGTGACCGAACTGGAGAACTACTTCCGCACCGTCTACAAGCCTTACGGTGCCTTGAGCGACGCGCAATGGCGGCGCCTGACCGAAACCTCGACCCGCCGCCTGCCCGATGGCCGCGTCACGCCGCACTACGACCCGGCCATGGTGATGCAGTTCAGCCACCACACCGACGACTACCTGCTGTGGAACGAGTGGGACAGCCTCGACCTCCCCGTGCTGTGCCTGCGCGGCGAAAGCTCGGACCTGCTGTTGCCAGACACGGCCGAGCAGATGCGCCAGCGCGGTCCGCAGGCCGTGGTGGTCGAGATCACCGGCTGCGGTCACGCGCCCGCACTCAACACGCCGGCGCAGTTCGCGCTGGTCGAGCGTTTTCTCGCCGGCTGAATGCCGGGCCTTCCCACCCCCGAACGGAGACTCACGATGAACAACATCCACCGGATTCTTGCAACGCTGCTGGCGGCCGCAACGTTGAATGTGGCGCAAGCCGCGGGCGCCGTCGGCAACACGTTACCGGCCGACTTCCCCGTCATCGAAGACGCCTCGCTCGGCAAGCCGGTGATCGGCTTCGGTGCTGCGGGCCCGCTGGCGCGCACGCCGGTGATCTTCCTGCACGGCAACAACGACACGCCGTTCCCGAGCACTTGCAACCCCTTCGGGCGCGTCCAGGCCTTCGCGCAGAACCTGGCCGACCGCGGCTACGCGACGAGTGAGCTCTGGGCGCTCGGCTACCAGGGCGACCAGTGCAACCTCGGCGCCGACCCGACGAACCGTTCGCGCATCGCCCACACCGTGGCCGCCAACGTGCCCGACCTGAGCCGCTTCGTGCAGGCCGTGCTCGCTTACACCGGCGCGAAGGAAGTCGACATCGTCGCGCACAGCCTGGGCGTGCCGCTCGCGCGCGAATGGATGCGCCAGGAAAACGCGCAGCGCCTGGTGCGCCGGCTGGTGGCGATCGACGGCCCCAACCACGGCATCCTCAACTGCTCGCCGAACCCGGCCAACTACTTCCAGGCGCCGGCCGCCGGGGGCTTCACGCCGAACAGTGAAATCTGCAAGGAGCTGGGTTCGCCAGACACGCCTTTCCTGAAGCGCCTGAACCG
>JANXTP010000032.1 GCA_025352345.1 Burkholderiales bacterium
TTCCTGGGCTTGCCTTGGCTGCACACCTGGGGGTCGGGTCGCTTCTCCGGTGTGGCGCGTGATGCGCAGTACATCGCCGAACAGATCGAAGCACGGGGCGTGGCGCGGGCACCGGCTGCGAACCCGGAAGCGGCCGAGCCGATGCTGTCCTGAACCTCTGGCGACAGCGCCTGAGCGCTGTCAGCGTGACACGACAGGCGGCGCCAGCGGGCCAGTGGGCACCGTGGGCTTGACCGGCGGCTTCGGCCTGGGCGGCTGCGCATCGGGGCGATAGGGGCCGATCTGGTCGAACGGCGTGTAGCCGAACGGCCGCGCATAGGGCCGCAGCAGCACATAGCGCGTGTCGTCGTCTCGCTCGCGTTCACGCAGGCGCTCGGCCTGCAGGGCGTCGGCAGCGCGCTGCGCGCGGAGCTGCTCGATTTGCAAGTCGTTCACGCGTTGCTGCTGTTGATCGATCGAGCGCTGGATGCGTTCGGTCACCCGCTCCGACTGGGCACGACTGGCCTCCCGACGCGCGGCCGCAGCCTCCGGATCCTCGGGCTCGATGGTCCATCGCTTCTCGGTGACCAGGCCTGCCGAGGGACGGTCGGTGAACACCGTCTTGCCATTGGCGTCGCGCTGCATGTAGACCGTGCGGGCGCCGTCGGCGGGCACCGCCGAGGCCGCCACTGCAGGGCGGGGCACCACGATCGGTTCAGCGGCGTGCACCCGCTCGGCGCCCAGCGACAGCAGTACAGCGAACGCGACGGGGGCAGCGAACTCACGCACGACGAGACACCTCCATGGCCGGTTTGTATCAGGAACGACAAAGCCGCGTCGTGAACGCGATCGGGTCGGTTTCGGGTGAGCCGAGCGATGGGAACACACCACGGTCACGATCCCGCCGCAAAACTTTCAAAGCCTGTCTTTTCCCGGCGCCGATGGCACCACCACGCATGAAATCACCTTGACGCCGACCGATCCCGACACCCTCCGCCGCATCCAACTGGATGTGCTGGACAGCTGCGACGAAGAGCTGGAGCTCGAAATGGACGACCGTTCACTCGATGCACTGGCGCATGGCGACGGCGGCCGAGCAGGACAGGCAGCGCTACTTCCGCGAGCGGTTTCGCATGCAGGGCGAGTTGGTCAAGCCGCAGCAGTGGGTGGTCGCGACAGGCCACAAGGTGGTGATCCTGTTCGATCGGATGCTGGTGCACTCGAGCATCCAGCTGATCAAGTACTGGTTTCGATTTCCGACGAAGAACAGCACCTGCGCTTTCTGGGCCGCGTCCACCACCTGCTGGGCCAGATGCCGTACGAGGAAGCCGAATCCCCGAGCATCGTGCTGCCGTCGCGCGAGCGCCATGACGACGATGTGCGCCACCCGATGCCGCCGGACATCGTGGTGCCCGAAATCTACTGACCTGATCTGCGCACGCTGCCACCCACGCCGCGGCGGTTACGATGATTTCATTGCAATCGCACAGAGGCGCAGCACGGTGGACGGTCGGGATTGGCAGGGCAGCGCGGTTTGCGACGGTTGTGCCGAGGCGAGCCGCACTTGATCCACTGGCTGCGCGACGAGAGCGAGCCGCTGCCTGACACACGGTGGGCGCTGCCGCCTGGCTCCGAGGCACCGGGGCTGCTGGCAGCCGGTGGCGAGCTGAGCCCGGCGCGGCTCGCCGAGGCCTACACGAAAGGCGTGTTTCCCTGGTACAGCGTCGGGCAGCCGGTGCTGTGGTGGTCACCCGACCCGCGGATGGTGCTGTGGACGAACGAATTCAAGCTCAGCCGGTCCTTGCGCAAAACGATTGCGAAATTCACCCGCTCGCCGGGCTGCGAGGTGCGCATCGACAGCGCCTGCGAGCAGGTCATTGCGGCCTGCGCCGCCAGCCCGCGCGAGGGGCAGGACGGCACCTGGATCGTGCCCGAGATGGTGGCCGCCTACAGCCGATGGCACGCGCAAGGTGCCGTGCACAGCGTCGAAACCTGGATCGACGGCGAGCTGGCGGGCGGCCTGTACGGCGTCGGTATCGGCCGGATGTTCTTCGGCGAATCGATGTTCTCGCGGCGCACCGATGCGTCGAAGATCGCACTGGCGGCACTGGTGTGCTTCTGCCGCGAACACGGCATCGACTTGATCGACTGCCAGCAGCGCACCGGCCACCTCAGCGCCATGGGGGGTCGCGAACTGCCGCGCAACGTGTTTGAAGCCGCAATCTCCCATCGTGTGCAGGCCGGCCCGGTGACGACGTGGAATTATCATCAGCGACTGTGGGCGCGGCTGGCGTCGCTGTCCACGGACGTTGAGGTTCCCCCCGACGAAGGCCGCCCGTGACCCACCCGAAAGAGCTCCCGCTCGCGTCCTTGCAGTTCTATTCGACGGCGCCCTACCCGTGCAGCTACCTGTCGGGCAAGATGGCCCGTTCGCAGGTCGCCACACCCAGCCACATCATCCAGTCCGATGTGTATTCGGGCCTGGTCAGCAACGGTTTTCGACGCAGCGGCATGTTCACTTACCGCCCGCATTGCGACAGCTGCCACGCCTGCGTGCCCTTGCGCGTGCCGGTGGCCAGCTTCGAGCCCACACGCAGCCAACGCCGCGCCTGGAAGGCGCACGGCATGCTGCAGGCGCGTGTGCTGAAGCTGGGCTTTGTGCAGGAGCATTACCAGCTCTACCTGCGCTACCAGTCGGGGCGCCACACCGGCGGCGGCATGGACAACGACAGCGTCGACCAGTACACCCAATTCCTGCTGCAAAGCCGCGTCAATTCACGGCTGGTGGAATTCCGTGAACCGGTGGACGGCGCTGCGCCGGGTCAGCTTGGTGCGCTGAAGATGGTGTCCATCCTCGACATCCTGAACGACGGGCTGTCGGCGGTCTACACCTTCTACGAGCCGGAAGACAACACCAGCTACGGCACCTACAACATCCTGTGGCAGATCGAGCAGACGGTGCTGTTGAAACTGCCCTACCTCTATCTGGGCTACTGGATCGGTGCCAGCAACAAGATGGCCTACAAGGCCAACTTCCGCCCGAACGAACACCTGATCAATGGCCGCTGGATGCCTGGGCCTGAGGGGAGCGCCGGTCCTCTTGGTCATCTACCCAGCGACACACCGTCGGATCAGCGGTGACCAGACCCGATCCAGTTCTGAGCTCGGCAGTGGCCGAGACGCTGGCCTGGGTCGATCGGGCGGTGATCGGTCTGAATCTCTGCCCGTTCGCCCGTG
>JANXTP010000382.1 GCA_025352345.1 Burkholderiales bacterium
GCTCGAGCGAAGGGTTAGGCAGCGCTCTCGGTCTCTCGGTGCTAGACAGCGGGCTGCTGACCTCGACTCTCGTGCCAGAAGGCAAGGACGTGGAGCGAGCTGTCGGTGGCTTCGTAGTAGACGAAGTACCTGATTCGACTGAGGTAGAGACGGCGAAGGCCTGGGGTGCGGGCGCCTTGATACTGCGCGCCAATACCAGGCTGCTCGACGAGCAAAGCAATCGCTTCTCCTAAATCGGTGGCTACGGCGCCGGGCGCCGCGGGCCTGTTCTCCTGCCACCACTTGGCAGCTTGGCGCACCTGGCCGGCCGCGCGCGCGGAAATGACAACCTTGCGAGCCATTCGCGGCTACTTTGGGAGAGAGGCGAGAAGTTCCTCTAGCGAGACAGACTCGCCCCGGTCGATCTCAGCCATCGCGGCGAGCAACTCGTCTTCCTGCTGCAGCGTGAGGAAGAAGCCCTCATCTGCGCCGCGCGTCACGACTGTGACGACAGCACCTTCCCGGAGTGGCACTCCTTCCAGGACGATTTTTCCGTTGACGACGGTACCGGTGGCAACTTGCATAGGGAAGATGGTACTCCTGGCTGCGATGCCGGGGCGTTCGCGCCGCCTAACGAATGGAAGGGACTTCCCCGTCCCGAACTGACCGCGTAGCGGTGGTCGGCAACGAGTGCCACAACGGGGTTGCGAATCTCATCAACTCATCCGGAAGGGGAAGTCCATGGCCATTCTGTACGTCGGCATCGATCTCGCCAAGAACGTTTTTGCAGTGCACGGAGTGAACGAGTCGGGCAAGCCCGAGCTGGTGCGCCCGAGCGTGCCGCGCGCCAGGCTGCACGAGCTGATCGCCGCGCTGCCACCGTGCGTGATTTGCATGGAGGCGTGCTCCGGCGCGCACCACTGGGCGCGACTGTTCATGGCACACGGCCACACGGTGCGCCTGATGGCCCCGAAGTTCGTCGCGCCCTACCGGCTGTCGGGCAAGCGTGGCAAGAACGATGCAGCCGATGCTGCTGCGATCTGCGAAGCGGTGCAGCGCCCGAACATGCGTTTCGTGCCGGTGAAGACCGAGGCCCAGCAAGCGCAGTTGTGCGTGCACCGTGCCCGCCAGGCGTTCGTCGAAGCACGCACCGCCACCCTCAACCGCATCCGTGGCCTGCTCAGCGAGTTCGGCATCGTGCTGCCGCTGAAGGCCGCCACGGTGCGCCGCGAAGCAGCGCTGCGTCTGCAAGACTTGCCAGGTTTGTCGAATCTGGTCATCGGCGATCTGCTTAGCAAAGTGCACCGGCTCGATGAACGCGTGGCGCAGTACGACCGCCACATCGCGCAGATGGCCCGTGAGGATGAGCGGGCCAGGCGGCTGATGCGTCTGGCCGGTGTCGGCGAGACCACGGCCACCGCGCTGGTCTCGATGATCGGCAATGGTCATGAGTTCAAGTGTGGACGTCAGCTCGCCGCCTGGCTGGGGCTGGTGCCGGGGCAGTACAGCTCGGGCGGCAAGGCGCGGCTGGGGCGCATCACGAAGGCCGGTGACCCGTACCTGAGGTCGCTGCTGGTGATGGGGGCCAAGGCCTTGCTGAACGCGGCGAAGCTGAAGACGGATGGCATCAGCCGATGGGCCGTGGCGCTGGCCGAGCGCAGGGGCTACTGGAAGGCTGTCATCGCCATCGCGGCGAAGAACGCGCGCATGGCCTGGGCGATGCTCAGCCGGGGTGAGCACTTCACGATGCCGGCCTGAGCTGCTGACGCTCTGAACACGGGTGCTGCAGGAGGCAACACCGCAACGAACGATTTCCACCACCGCGTGACGGCAAGCGTTGATGAGTTCAAGGTTGGACCTGCGCGGGGTGTGCCTGTTTAGCTCAAGGAGGCAGCGCTTGCTGTCCTCGACTAACGAATGAGGCCCCTGCGCGCGTCTTTCATCAGGGTCCGCAGCAGCCAAGCTGCATCCATGACCGTTTGTAGTTTCGCCAGTCCGCACCTTGCTCTGTGGTCAACGCACACGACACGCGATCGGTATTGAAAAGAGGTACTCCATGATGATTCGCTGGCGCGAGTCGTCATGGCTTGGCTTTGCTTGACAGCGGGGGAAGCCCTTGTAGTTGGAGCTAACCGGCGCGCGGAGGCGGGGTGGCTTGCCCGTGGAGCGCAGGATAAATGGAAAGGGTGCGCGGGCAAGCTGGCCTGCCGTAGCGTGTCCGGTTGAGCGACGGGTTATGCCGTACGCCGCAGGGTGCAGACGAAGCGCGAGCGAGTTGGAAAGCCAGAAGCGCGCGCTCCTGCGCTTGGTGGAGCGCGATGTTTGTGTGCGTAGAGCACAGCAAGTAGCCAGCATGTGCAGCGATGCGCGAAAGCGCTGAGCTGGGCAAGCTGTTGCGGCGAAGCCGCCTCGTGGCTGTTTGGATTGCGGCCGTCATGGCCGCCTGACTATGCGTGACGGCCTAACTACTAGTTTATGCAGCACGCACTTCTGCTTAACTCGGCGGGGTGCTGCTTAACCAGGCCCACGCTGCGAACGCCAAGCTGTTGACTGGCAAAGTAATTCCGACACTTGACTGTTGTTTTATAAGGGGTATCCTTTTAGCTCCAGCAGAGCCAGAATACTGGATATTCATCCAGCTTCCTACCCCTGCGACGCCGGCCTGGGTAGTGGCCTGACGACGCTGTCGTAGGTGACCGGATCGGTGACAACGGCTTGCTGCAGCAGC
>JANXTP010000430.1 GCA_025352345.1 Burkholderiales bacterium
CAGCAGGCCCGAGCGGTCGCTGGCCGACACGCTGAGCAGCCAGTTCTGCGCGCGCTCGTCGGGCCGCAGCGTGATGCGCGGCGTGACCGGAAACGACTTCACGCGCCGCGACAAGCGGCCCCGGCTCGGCTCGGGCAGCGCCCCCTGGGCGTTCAGCGCACTGCTGAGCTGGGTCTCGACCAGCGAGATCAAATCGCGGTACTGCGCCGCCGGCGCACCGTCGCGCGAGACTTCGAACTGAGGGTTGACGATCTGGAACGTGTCCAGCGCATAGCCGGTGTTCGTCGTGTGCACTTTCGCTTCGAGGATGTTCGTGGTGTGGACTTTCGCCTCGAGGATGTTGAAGTGCGCGCTGTCGAAATAGCCGCAGATGCGGGCGAACAGGTCGGCGCGGTCGCGTGCGTAGACCAGCACCTGCAGTCCTTCGCCGACCGGCGACACGCGGGCCTTCACCACGGGCGACTCGGACCGCAGCTGTGCATGCAGCGAGCGCGCATGCCAAGCGATTTCGCTGACGTCGTGGCGGGCGAAATAGCTGATCGACAGTGTTTCCCACAGCGGCACTTCGACGTTCGGTGGCTGCAAAGCGAGGTTCAGCATGTGCCGCGCCTCCTGCTTGCGCGCATCGATTTCGGCATCGAGTTGCGGTTGTGCGCCCCCCAGCGCGCGCAAGGTTGCGCGGTACAGGTCTTCGAGCAGCTTGCCCTTCCACGCGTTCCAGACCTTCGGGCTGGTGCCGCGGATGTCGCTCACCGTCAGCAGGTACAGCGCAGTCAGGCGGCGTTCGGTGCCGACGAGTTGTGCGAAGTTCTGGATCACCACCGGGTCGCTCAGGTCCTCCTTCTGCGCGATGCGCGACATCGTCAGGTGCTGCTTGACCAGGAATTCGATCAGCGCCGCGTCGCCGTGCCCAATGCCGTGATCGCGGCAGAAGCGCCGGACTTCCACCGTGCCCAGCACCGAATGGTCGCCGCCGCGGCCTTTGGCCACATCGTGAAACAGCGCCGCCACGTAGAGCGTGTACGGGCTGTCCCACTGCATCGCCAGTTGCGAGCAGAACGGGTATTCGTGGGCGTGTTCCGGGATGAAGAAGCGACGCATGTTGCGCAGCACCATCAGGATGTGCTGGTCGACGGTGTAGACGTGAAACAGGTCGTGCTGCATCTGACCGACGATGCGGCGGAATACCCACAGGTAGCGCCCGAGCACGCTGGTTTCGTTCATCAGACGAAACGCGTGCGTCTGTCCCGCGGGCGCCTGCAGGATCTTCATGAAGGTGGCGCGGTTGACCGGGTCTCGCCGGAACTCGGCGTTCATCAGGTCGCGGGCGTTGTACAGCGCGCGCAAGGTACGGGTCGACAGCCCATTGACACCGCTGGTCGACTGGAACGTCAGGAAGGTGGCCAGGATGGCCTGCGGCTGCCGCTGGTACAGGTCATCGCTGACGACTTCGAGCATGCCGTCGCGGTCGAGGAAATCCGCGTCGATCCGCCGCATCGGCGCATCCTGCAGGCCGGAGATGCGCTCTTCGATGTTGAGCATCAGGATCTGGTTGAGCTGCGCGACCGCCTTGGCGGCCCAGTAATAGCGCCGCATCAGCACTTCGGAGGCGCGCTGACCCTCGGTGGCCCGGTAGCCGAAGCTGTCGGCCACGGCACCTTGCAGGTCGAACACCAGCCGGTCTTCGCGGCGCCCGGCAACCAGGTGCAAGCGGGCGCGGATCAGCTTGAGCACACCCTCGTTGCGCTGCAGCTGCTTGACCTCGAACGGTGTCGCGAGACCGCTCGCGGCCAGCTCGCCCCAGTTGCGCCCGAGGCCGGCGGCTCGGGCCACCCACAGGATTACCTGCAGATCGCGCAGGCCGCCCGGGCTTTCCTTGCAGTTGGGTTCGAGCGAGTACGGCGTGTCTTCGAACTTCTGATGGCGCTGTCGCATCTCCAGCGTTTTGGCGCGCAGGAACGAGCGTGAGTTCATGGCCTGCGAGTTGTTGCGCCGGAACACATTGAAGCCGCGCCGCGATCCGCACAGGTAGCGCGATTCGAGCAGCGCGGTGCGCACGGTGACGTCGCGCTCGGCCTCGGCCATGCACTCCTCGACCGTGCGCACGCTCGAGCCGATTTCCAGACCGATGTCCCAGCAGGCGGTGATGAAAACTTCCACCCCGAGCTTGAGTGTTGATGCGGCCTTGCCGTCGCCATGTGGCGTGGACGGGACCAGCACCAGCACATCGATATCGGAATGCGGGAACAGCTCGCCACGCCCGTAGCCGCCCACCGCCAGCAAGGCCGCATCCGCCGGCATGCCGCAACGCTCCCACAGACTGAGCAGGGTCTCGTCCACATGGCGCGCCAAGCCGCGGATCAGGCGCGCAGCCGCGGGTGCCGTGGGGCGTGCCGCTTCGAAATGGCGAATCAGCGCCTCCTTGCCGGCGCGGAATTGCAGGCGCAGGTCCCCAAGCTGTTCAGTGGACAGCGCAGCAGGCTCGGCCGTCGCCGCTGACAGCGTGGCAGCCACTCAGGCGGTCACGGATTCGCGAACGAAGGCCGGCAAGGCCGGACTGCCTGCCGACAGCGTCAGCACCTCGTAGCCGGTGTCGGTGACCACCACGGTGTGCTCCCATTGCGCCGACAGCGAGCGGTCCTTGGTGACGATGGTCCAGCCATCGCCGGCCTCGCGAATTTCGCGCCGACCCGCGTTCACCATCGGCTCGATGGTGAACACCATGCCCGGCAGCAGCACGTCCAGCGTGCCCGGCTTGCCGTAGTGCAGCACCTGCGGATCCTCATGGAACTTGCGACCGATGCCGTGGCCGCAGAACTCGCGCACCACCGAAAAGCCGTTGTTCTCGGCAAAGGTCTGGATCGCATGCCCGATGTCGCCCAGTCGCGCACCCGGCTTGACCTTCACGATCCCGCGCCACATCGCCTCGTAGGTGAGCTGGCACAGGCGCGTTGCCGCGATCGAGGCCTCGCCGACGATGAACATGCGGCTGGTGTCGCCATGCCAGCCGTCCTTGATGACCGTGATGTCGATGTTGACGATGTCGCCATTCTTCAATGGGCGCTCGTTCGGGATACCGTGGCAGATCTGGTGGTTGATCGAGGTGCAGATCGATTTGGGGTACGGCGCGTAGCCCGGTGGCGCGTAGTTCAGCGGCGCCGGGATGGTCTGCTGAACGTTGACCATGTGGTCGTGCGCCAGCTTGTCCAGCGTGTCGGTTCTGACCCCCGGCACCAGGTGTGGTGTCAGCATGTCCAGCACCTCGGCGGCGAGGCGGCCGGCGATGCGCATGCCATCGATGTCGGCAGCGGTCTTGATGGCGATCGTCATGCGGATGATTATCTCACCCGACCCGTAAAATCAAGGGTCAACCCGTGGTGGCCCACCCACCATGCCGGACTTCCCACATCTCCCCGAGCCGAGCCGCGTGAGCCCATCGCCCCAGCACCTGCCCCAGCACCTGATTCCTGTCGAGGGGGGCAATGCGCTCCCGGCGTTCCGCGCGCAGGCGCTGCTGAACCGGCTGCAACAGGTCGCGCCACGCGTCACCGCCGTCCATGCACGGCATGTGCACTGGGTGTGCAGCGAGACACCGTTGACGCCTGCCCAGCGCGACACGCTGGACGGTCTTTTGCGCTACGGCGATGCCTATGCCGGCCCGACCGAGGGCGTGCTGATCGTCACCGCGCCGCGCCTGGGCACGGTCTCGCCGTGGGCCTCGAAGGCAACCGACATCGCGCACAACTGCGGTTTGGCCGTGAAGCGGGTCGAGCGCGTCACCGAGTACCGGTTGACCGTGAAGTCCGGTCTGCTGGGCGGCAGCAAGCCACTGAGCACCGACGAGCTGGATGCCGCCACCGCGCTGTTGCACGACCGCATGACCGAAAGCGTGCTGCTGCGCCGGGAAGATGCCGCACACCTGTTCGACGAGCGGCCTGCGGCGCCGATGGCGCAGGTCGATCTGCTGGGTTCAGGCCGGTCTGCGCTGGTTGCGGCCAATGTTGAATTCGGCCTGGCCCTGTCCGACGACGAGATCGACTACCTGGTGACCGCCTTCACCGCTTTGCAGCGCAACCCGACCGATGTCGAGCTGATGATGTTCGCGCAGGCCAACAGCGAGCACTGCCGCCACAAGATCTTCAACGCCAGCTTCACGATCGACGGCGTGGCCCAGGAACGCTCGATGTTCCAGATGATCCGCAACACGCACCAGCTGGCGCCACAGCACACGGTGATTGCGTACAGCGACAACTCGTCGGTCATGGAGGGTGGTGTCATCGAGCGCTGGTTGCCCGAGGGCTACACCAACGCGCCGGTCTACAGCGCACGCCACGAGCTGGCGCATGTGCTGATGAAGGTCGAGACGCACAACCACCCGACGGCGATCTCGCCGTTCCCGGGCGCATCGACTGGCGCCGGTGGCGAAATCCGCGACGAAGGCGCGACCGGCCGTGGCTCGAAGCCGAAGGCGGGCCTGACCGGATTCACCGTGTCGAACCTGAACCTGCCCGGCACCGACTGGGCCTGGGAGCACTCACCCTACGGCAAGCCGGAGCACATCGCCAGCCCGCTGCAGATCATGATCGAGGGGCCGCTCGGCGGCGCGGCGTTCAACAACGAGTTCGGGCGGCCCAACCTTGCCGGCTACTTCCGTGTGTACGAGCAGACGGTCGGTGTCGCAGGCAAGCAGCAGCGTCGCGGCTATCACAAGCCCATCATGATCGCCGGCGGTCTGGGCACGATTTCGGCGGTGCAGACCGACAAGGTCGCGTTCGCAGCCGGCACCTTGCTGGTCCAGCTGGGTGGCCCTGGCATGCGCATCGGCATGGGCGGCAGCGCGGCCAGCTCGATGGCCGCGGGGGCCAATGCGGCCGCACTCGATTTCGATTCGGTGCAACGGGGCAACCCGGAAATCCAGCGTCGCGCGCAGGAGGTCATCAACCACTGCGCAGCACTGGGCGCAGTGAATCCTATCCTCGCGATCCACGATGTGGGCGCGGGCGGCATCTCGAATGCGTTTCCCGAACTGGTCGATGGAGCAGGGCGGGGCGCGCGTTTCGATCTGCGCCAGGTGCCACTCGAAGAAAGCGGGATGTCGCCGAAGGAAATCTGGAGCAACGAAAGCCAGGAGCGCTACGTGCTCGCCGTGCAGCCCGATCTGCTGCCGATGTTCGACGCGATGTGCGTGCGCGAGCGCTGCCCGTATGCGGTCGTCGGCGTCGCGACCGAGGCGAAGCAATTGGTGTTGGCCGACGCGCCGATTAAGGACAGCCGGCCGTCGGCGTCACCCGCGATCGACATGCCGATGGAGGTGCTGCTGGGCAAGCCGCCGAAGATGCACCGCGACGTGACGCGCGTGGCGCCGGAACTGCCCGCACTCGATCTGACGGATGTTGAACTGGCAACGGTGGCCCTCGACGTGCTTCGCCACCCGACGGTGGCCAGCAAGCGCTTTCTGATCACCATCGGTGACCGCAGTGTCGGTGGTCTGAGCCACCGCGACCCGATGGTCGGCCCCTGGCAGGTGCCGGTGGCCGACTGCGCGGTGACGCTGGCCGATTACAGCGGTGTTCGCGGCGAGGCAATGAGCGTTGGCGAGCGCACGCCGCTGGCCGTCATCGATGCGCCGGCCTCGGGCCGCATGGCTGTCGGCGAGGCGCTGACCAACCTGCTGGCCGCACCGTTTGCGCTGGAGCGCGTCAAGCTCAGCTGCAACTGGATGGCAGCGTGTGGCGAGCCCGGCGAAGATGCCGCGCTGTACGACACCGTGCGGGCGGTCGGGATGGAGTTGTGCCCGGCGCTGGGCATCAGCGTACCGGTCGGCAAGGACAGCCTGTCGATGCGCACGCGGTGGACAGACAACAGTGAAGCGAAGCAGGTCACCGCGCCGGTCTCGTTGATCGTCTCGGCCTTCGTCACCCTCGACGATGTGCGCCGCACGTTGACGCCGCAATTGCAACCGGGTGACACGACGCTGATCCTGATCGACCTGGGGCAGGGCAAGAATCGCCTGGCCGGCTCGATGCTGGCGCAGGTGCTGAACCAGACTGGCAACGCCATCGACGGCGTGCCCGATCTCGACGACCCGGCGCAGCTGAAGGCGCTGATCGCCGCAATCAATCAGCTTCGTGCCGAAGGCCGCCTGCTGGCGTACCACGACCGCAGCGACGGCGGCCTGTGGGCGACGGTGTGTGAAATGGCCTTTGCCGGTCACCTGGGCATCAGCCTGAACATCGACATGCTGCTGGTCGAAGGCGACGGCATCAGCGACAGCCGCATGGACTGGGGCGACTCGAAGAACTGGGCCGGCCAGGTCGGCGCACGCCGCCAGGAGCTGACGTTGAAGGCACTGTTCAACGAGGAACTGGGTGTCGTCATCCAGGTGCCCACTGCCGTGCGCAACGAGGTGATGCAGACGCTGCGCGCGCACGGTCTGGCCAAGCACAGCCACTTCATCGGCAAGCCGAATGACCGCGGCGTGCTCGAAGTCTGGCGCGACACCAAGAACGTGTTCAGCTCGCCGTTGCGTGAGCTGCAGCAGGTGTGGGACGAGGTCAGCTGGCGAATCGCGCGCCTGCGCGACAACCCGACCTCTGCCGATGCCGAGCACGAGGCCGCCGGTCGGGCCGATGACGCCGGCTTGCACCGGCACCTGAGCTTTGACCCGAGCGAGGACGTGGCTGCGCCCTTCATCCACACGGCGCGCCCGAAGCTCGCGATCCTGCGCGAGCAAGGTGTCAACAGCCAGGTCGAGATGAGCTACGCGATGGCGCTTGCCGGCTTCGACACCTACGACGTGCATATGAGCGACCTGCAAAGCGGTCGTGCCCGGCTCGACCAGTTCATCGGCTTCGTCGCCTGTGGTGGCTTCAGCTACGGCGACACGCTGGGCGCTGGCGAAGGCTGGGCGCGTTCGATCCTGTTCAACCCGCAACTGGCCGAGCAGTTCGCCGCCTTCTTCAATCGACAGGACACCTTCGCGCTCGGCGTGTGCAATGGCTGCCAGATGATGGCGGCGCTGTCGCCGATCATCCCCGGCGCGCAGGCCTGGCCGAAGTTCACCCGCAACCGCAGCGAGCAGTTCGAGGCCCGGCTCAGTCTGGTCGAAGTGCTCGAGAGCCCGTCGATCCTGTTCGCCGGCATGGCCGGCAGCCGACTGCCGGTGGCGGTGTCGCATGGTGAAGGCTTTGCTGACTTTTCCCAGCGCGGCGACATCAATGCCGTGCACCGGGCCATGCGCTTCGTCGATCATGCAGGACTGGCCACCGAGGCCTACCCGTTCAACCCGAACGGCAGCCCGGACGGGTTGACCTCGGTGACCACGCCGGACGGTCGCTACACCGTGCTGATGCCGCATGCCGAGCGCGTGTTCCGCAACCTGCAGATGAGCTGGACGTCGGGCATGCCGGGCGAGCCGAGCCCCTGGATGCGGATGTTCCGCAACGCGCGGCGCTGGGTGGGTTGATGCGCCCCTCACCCCCTTACCATCTGCACACACCCGAACAACCACCGAGACGGCAATGAACAGATTCCTGCAGGCACTGCTGTGGCTGGTGACGGTAGGTGTCGCCACTGGGTGCTCACAGCTGCCGATACGCGATCCACTGCGGATCAGCTTGGTCGGCATCGAACCGCTGCCGGGGCAGGGCCTGGAGTTGCGCATGGCGATGAAGCTGCGGGTGCAGAACCCGAACGACACGCCGGTCGACTTCGACGGCGTGGCGCTCGAGGTCGATCTGCGTGGCCTGAGTTTCGCCAGCGGCGTCAGCGATCAGGTGGGCTCGGTGCCACGCTACAGCGAGTCGGTGATCTCGGTGCCGGTGTCGGTGTCGGCCATCTCGGTGCTGCGCCAGGGCTTGAGCTTCGCCAACGGTGACCGCTCCAGCGTTACCTATGCGATCCGCGGCAAGATCGGCGGATCGATGCTCAGCGGATCCACCTTCAAGACCAACGGCCAGATCGAGCTGCCGACCTCGCTGCTCGGCTCCAGCGCGCCTTGAGTCGGGTGCGAGCGGCGTGATGGCGCCGTCGGGCGACAACGCTCACCGCGTTGAACGATTCGAGCGGCTCGATGCGCTGCGCGGCGTGGCCATCGTCTGGATGGCCGCCTTCCATTTCTGCTTCGACCTCAATTACTACGGCTTCATCTGGCAGGACTTCCACACCGACCCGCTGTGGACGGTGCAGCGCAGCGCCATCGTCACGCTGTTCCTGTTCTGCGTCGGGCTGGGTCAGGCGGTGGCGCTGAACCAGGGCCAGACGACGCAGCGCTTCTGGCGCCGCTGGGCGCAGATTGCCGGCTGCGCGGTGGGGGTCAGCCTCGGCTCGGCCTTGATGTTCCCGCAGACCTACATCAGCTTCGGTGTGCTGCACGGCATCGCGGTGATGTTGCTGCTGCTGCGGCTGGCGGCACCGGCGGGCCGCTGGCTGTGGCTGCTGGGCCTGGCGGCGCTGCTGATGCCGTTGTTCATCCAACACCCGTTCTTCGACACCCGCGCCACCAACTGGGTGGGCCTGGTGACCCACAAGCCAATCGCCGAAGACTATGTGCCGGTGCTGCCCTGGCTGGGTGTCGCGTTATGGGGGCTGGCGGCCGGGCAATGGGTCGTGCGTCATCGCCCGGTGTGGCTGAGCGGCACGCTGCCGGCGGCGCTCCGCCTGCCGGGCCGACCGCTGGCCGCGCTCGGCCGCTGGAGCCTCAGTTTCTACATGCTGCACCAGCCGGTGCTGCTCGGCACGGTGATGACGGCGGCGTGGCTGCTGCATCGGCAGGCATGAGCGCAGCGGGCTGAGCCGGCACCAGCCGCTACCATCGCTCGATGAGCAACAAGATCCTGTTCGGCTTCCATGCCGTCACCGTCCGGCTGAAGACCACGCCGAAATCCGTCGTCGAGATCCATCTCGACACCTCCCGCCGCGACCAGCGCATGCGTCAGTTCGTCGAGCGCTGCACCGCCGCCGGCTCGAAGCTGATCGACAGCGACGACGCCCGGCTGCAGAAACTGTGCGGCACGCACCGCCACCAGGGCGTGGTCGCCCGCGTCGAGCCGGTGGCGCTGAGCCGGTCGATCGATGACACGCTGGACGAACTCGACGCCGTCGAGGGCAACCCGCTGCTGCTGGTGCTCGACGGCATCACCGACCCGCACAACCTCGGCGCCTGTCTGCGCGTGGCTGACGGTGCCGGCGCGCACGCGGTGATCGCGCCGAAGGACCACGCGGTCGGCGTCAACGCCACGGTGGCCAAGGTGTCCAGCGGTGCGTCGGACACGGTGCCGTACTTCATGGTCACCAACCTGGCGCGCACGCTCAATGAGTTGAAGGACCGCAACATCCGCATCATCGGCACCTCGGACACGGCGACGCAATCGCTGTACGACATCGACCTGAGCGGGCCGGTCGCGCTGGTGCTCGGTGCCGAAGGCGCGGGCATGCGCCAGTTGACCACCAAGACCTGCGATGAGCTGGTCAGCCTGCCCATGCGCGGCGCCGTCGAGAGCCTGAACGTGTCGGTCGCCAGCGGCGTGTGCCTGTACGAAGCGCTGCGCCAGCGGCGTGCGAAGGACGGATCGCTTGGATGACTTGAAGATCGACAACGCCGCGCTCAGGCGTAGAGCAACGCCGTCGCCTTGCCCCAGAACACCTTGTAGGAAAACACGGTGTAAGCGGCGATGGCTGGCACCGAGATGCACACGCCGATCAGGATGACCTTCAACGCCGCAGGGCTGCTGGCCGCTTGCCAGATCGTCAGGCGGTCGATGACGACGAAGGGGTAGATGCTGTAGGCCAGCCCGATGAAGCCCAGCACGAAGACGGCGATCAGCGCGACGAAGGGCAACCAGCACAGCGTGGTGCGAACGATGGCCTTGTCGAGCAGCACCCTTGCCGTCACCAACGCGATGCCGGTGAAGATAGGAATGACCATCAACGCGATGATCTCGGGCAGTGCGAACCAGCGCTCGCGCACGGTGGCGCTGATCCAGGGTGTCGCCAGCGAGATCAGCACCATGCCAATCACCACCGGCGCCCAAGCCAGCTTGGCCCAGCCGATTGCCTTCAATTGCAATTCGCCTTCGGTCTTCATCACCAGCCAGGCGGCGCCCAGCAGCGCATAGGCGGCCGGCAGTGCCACTGCGATGGCGGCCGCGAAAACGGGATAGTTCCAGCCTTCGCCGAAGCCACTGATGTAGCGGCCCAGCATCCAGCCCTGCGACAGCGAGGCCAGCATCGAGCCCGCGAAGAACAGCTTGTCCCACAGCGGCTTGGCGCTGGACTTGGCCTTGACGCGGAAGTCGAAGGCCACGCCGCGCAGCGTCAGGCCGATCAGCATCAGCGTGACCGGCAGATACAGCTGCGACAGCACCACGCCGTGCGCCTTCGGGAAAGCCACCAGCAGGATGCCAATGCCCAGCACCAGCCAGGTCTCGTTGGCGTCCCAGAACGGACCGATCGACGCGATCAGCACGTCTTTTTCTTCGGCAGTGGCGCGTGGCATCAGCAGGCCGACGCCCAGGTCGTAGCCGTCGCTGATCACGTAGATGAGCATCGAGATGCCCATCAACGCCATGAAGATCACTGGCAACACGGTGTCGAAGCTCATGATGCGTTGCCTCCGACCAGGGCCTGTGCCGCACGGCCCTCCGCCTCTTCGAGTGCGTTGGTTTCGATCACGTCTTCCGGCTTCTCCGCCATGTACTTCAGCACCGCCACGTAGGCAACGATCAGTGCCGCGTACAGCGTCAGGTACATCGCGAGACTCAGGCCGATCATCGGCGACGACACATTGGTGGCGGTCACGTCGGCGGTGCGCAGCAGGCCATAGACGATGAAGGGCTGGCGCCCGATCTCGGTCACATACCAGCCGGCCACCGTGGCGACCCAGCCCGAAAACGTCATGCCGGCCAGCACCCACAGCAGCGGCCTGGGCATTCGTGCGGCTTGCCACTGGGCGCGCTGCGACAACCACCAGCCGACCCAGCTGACGGCCAGCATCAGCACGCCCATGCCGACCATCACGCGGAAGCCCCAGAACACCGGCGCCACCGGCGGATGCATGTCGCCGAATTCGTTGATGCCCTTGATCTCGCCATCGGCATCGTGCGTCAGGATCAGGCTGGCCATGCGTGGCAGCGCGATCTCGAAGTGGTTGCTGCGCGTTTGCGCATCGGGCCAGGCGAACAGCAGCAGCGGTGCGCCGCGCTCGGTCTGCCAGACGCCCTCCATCGCCGCAATTTTCTGTGGCTGGTGTTCCAGCGTGTTCAGACCGTGCATGTCGCCGACCATGATCTGCACCGGGATCAGCAGCGCCGCGACCGTCAGGCCGACACGCAGGATCTTCGGCGCCGAGCGCTCGGCCGCGCCGCGCAGCATCTGCCAGGCGCTCAAGCCAGCGAGCAGGAACGAGCAGGTCAGGGCCGACGCCAGCACCATGTGCGTGAAGCGGTACGGGAACGATGGGTTGAAGATGACCGCTGGCCAGCTCACCACCTGGAAAACACCATCGACGATTTCGTGGCCGGCTGGTGTCTGCATCCACGAGTTCAGCGCCAAGATCCAGAACGCGCTGACGGTGGTGCCGAAGGCAACGAAGAAGCTCGCCATCATGTGGATGCGCTCGCTGACCCGGCCGTGGCCGAACAACATCACGCCCAGGAAGCCGGCCTCGAGGAAGAAGGCGGTCAACACCTCGTAGCCGAGCAGCGGGCCGGCGACATTGCCCGCTTTTTCCATGAAGCCCGGCCAGTTGGTGCCGAACTGGAAGCTCATCGTGATGCCGCTGACCACGCCCAATGCGAAGCTCAGCGCGAACACCTTGGTCCAGAAACGGTAGGCCGCCAGCCAGGCGGTGTCTCGCGTGTTCAACCAACGCCAGCGGAAGAACAGCAGCATCCAGCCGAGCGCGATCGTGATCGTCGGGAACAGGATGTGGAAGGTCATGTTCGCAGCGAACTGCATGCGGGCGAGGATGAGTGCGTCCATGAGGAAACGTCCTGTCAGGAGGGTATCTTGCTGCTCGTCGCGACCTTCACCTTGCCGGTGAATTCGAGCAGTCGTTGTACCTTGGAGCCCATCTTCATCAGCTGGGCGAGGGTTTTCTGGTCCATGCGCTGCACGTCTTCGAACCAGGTCGTCATTAGCTCGATCAGGTCGTGCATGCTCTTCATGCGCTGCTGAGCGATGCGGTCTTCGTCGGTCGTTGCTTCTTCGAGCAGCGCACTGCGCAGCATCGACAGCGTGGGCTCGATCTCGCGGCGGCGGCGTTCCTCGGCCAGCGTGCGAAAGATCTCCCAGGCATCGGTCGGCGCTTCGAAATACTCCCGACGGTCGCCGGGCAGGTGGCGCAACTGCACCAGCCGCCACGCCTGCAATTCCTTCAGGCCCATGCTCACATTGGAACGCGAGAATTCCAGCGAATCGCCGATGTCGTCGGCGTTCAACGGGCGTGGCGACACGAAGATCAGCGCGTAGATCTGACCCACCGTTCGATTGATGCCCCAGCGGCTGCCCATCTCGCCAAAATGGCTGACGAAGCTTCGCACGAGCGGGGACAGTGCGGGGGTGGTGGGGTGGGCTTGCATTCGACAGCGCACGTCACGATGACGATCTGCACACCCATTCTATCGGACAGTTCAGTAATTACTGAAATCTGGTGAAGGACTGCTGCTAGGAGTCTGGGCGGCAGAAGTGCGACTTCGTGTCGGCGTGAATGAGGCGTAGGTCGTTGATCGAGGCATGGCCGCGAACTACCTCCCCTACGAACCGCAGCAGATGATGCTGCTGCCTGAGTCACTGCAGGAGTGGCTGCCCGAAGGGCACCTGGCCCACTTCATCAGCGACGCCATCGACGGACCCGACCTTGGCGCGTTCCACGCACGCTACGACAAGGACGGCCCGCGCAACCAGCCGTTCCACCCGGCGATGATGGTCAAGGTGCTGGTCTACGGCTACGCCACGGGGTGTTTTAGCTCACGCAAGATCGCGCGCAAGCTGCACGAGGACGTGGCGTTCCGCGTGCTGGCGGCGCGCAACTTCCCCGCGCACCGCACGATCCGCGACTTTCGGGCCTTCCACCTGAAGGAACTCTCGGACCTGTTCGTGCAGGTCGTGCGCCTGGCGCGCGAGATGGGGCTGGTCAAGCTGGGCACCATCGCGGTGGACGGCACCAAGGCCAAGGCCAAGGCCAACGCCAGCCGCCACAAGGCGATGAGCTACGGCCATATGCGCAAGGCGGAGGCCGAGTTGAAGGCGCAGATCGAGGCCCTGCTGGCCAAGGCACGCGCAGCCGACGAGGCCGAGAAGAACGAGCCCGAGCTGGACATCCCGGCCGAGATCGCGCGCCGGCAGGACCGGCTCGACGCGATCGCCGCAGCGCGTGCCCGACTCGAACAACGTCAGCGCGAAGCCGACCTCGAACGCGGGCGCAGCGACGACGACGATCAGAAGCCGCGCGGCCAAGACGGCAAGCCCAAGGGCGGGCGCTACAAGCGGGCCTTCGGCGTGCCGCAGGACAAGGATCAGGACAACTTCACCGACCCCGACAGCCGCATCATGCAGCGCGCCGGCGGCGGGTTCGATCCGGCCTACAACGCTCAGACGGCCATCGACGACACGGCCCACATCATCGTGGCGGCCGAGCTGATCAACAACGCCTCGGACGTGCGCGAATTGCCGACGATGGTGACCGCAGTCAAGGCCACGCTGGGCGCCTATCCCGAGCAGACGTTGGCCGATGCGGGCTACCGCAGCGAGGCGGTGTTCGCCGCGCTTGCCGGCTGCACCGACCTGGTCGTGGCGATCGGACGCGAAGGCAAGGGGCACCGAGCGATCAACGCCCACACGCTGCCGCTGACTGCGGCGATGGCGACGAAGATGAAGACGCAAGAGGCACGTGAGGCCTACCGCCGACGCAAGTGGCTTGCCGAGCCGCCAAACGGCTGGATCAAGAACGTCCTGGGGTTCCGTCAGTTCAGCATGCGCGGCCTGCACCGAGTGCAAGCCGAGTGGAAGCTCGTGTGCATGGCACTGAATCTGCGACGCATGGCGACGATGCAGACAGCTTGACCCTGCGAAGCCGCACGTACAGCACCTCGCAGGCCTCGCTACGCGGTCATCACGACCTCAGCCAGCGCGCCCAGGGCGAGCCGATCGCGCAAACCGCGCCAAATCCGCCGCGTCGCCTCCCTCGGCCTGGCATTGAAGTGTCTGCCGCCCAGACTCCTAGGTTCTGGTGGAACAGGCGCTCAGGCCTGCGCCCAGAACACCGCGAACCAGCCCTGCGCGTCGACCCAGCAGCGGCTGTGTGCAAAGCCTGCCGATTGCAGCAAGGCGGCAAAGCGTTCGACGCTGTATTTGTAGGAATTTTCGGTGTGCAACCGCTCGCCGGCCTCGAACCGCCGCTGACCGTCAAGCCAGTGCACCACCAGCGCGCGGCGAGCTTCGAGGTGCATTTCGATGCGTGAGGCTTCGGGGTTGAAGAACGCGACATGGCGCCAATCGCGCGGGTCGAAATCGCTGTCGATCAGCCGGTTCAGGTGGCGCAGCAGGTTCAGGTTGAACGCGGCCGTGACCCCCAGCGCGTCGTCGTAGGCGGGCTCCAGCCATTCGATGCCCTTGACGAGATCGACACCGATCAACAAACCGCCGCCGCTTGCTTGGCGCTGCACGCTGGCCAGAAAGACTTCGGCTTGCACCGGGGTGAAGTTGCCGATGCTCGAACCGGGATAGAAAAACACCGGCCTGCCGCGCACCATGTCTGGCGGCAGCGCCAGGGTGCTGGAGAAGTCGAGGCCCACGCCGGCCACCTCGAGCGATGGGTGCTGGCGCTGCACGTCATTCAATGCTTGTTCCAGAAAGCCTACCGAGATGTCGACCGCCACATAGCGCGCTGGTCGCAGCGATGGGATCAGCCGCAGCGCCTTCGCGCAGCTGCCTGCACCCAGGTCGATCAGGGTGCCGACCGCGCCGATCGCCTGTGCCATCGCTGTGGCGTTGGCCGACAGGATCGCCGCCTCGGTGCGCGTCGGGTAGTACTCGGGCAGCTCGGTAATGGCTTCGAACAGGCGCGAACCGAGTGCGTCGTAAAGGAATTTCGGCGAGGTTGTCGCCTGCGCTGCGTTCAAGCCGTCGACCAACTCGTGGCGCGTCTGCTCGGGGTTCTCGTGATGGACTTGCACGAGGCGATGGCTCGCATCGAGCGCGGAGCGCGGTGTGAGCGGAGACGCAGACGATGCGGTGGTGTTCAAGACGGGATACTCCAGGGTCGGTGGTCGGCCGTGCTGCCAGAACCTGTCAACGCATTGTGTTGTGCAACCGCCGCCAGTGCATCGGATGGACACAATCCGTTGACCTGCCAGTCGGGTCGATGCCCACCCCGATAATTCTCAATGTTCTCGACCGTCCCACATGCAAATCGGCTTGTCCAACAACGAATTCCTGTTTGGCGTGATGGTCGCCACAGGCGCCTGTCGCTGGACCTGGCGACGCAAGTTGCGCCAGATGGCGGAACCGCCGTTGCGCCGGCCGCTGTGGGCGAGCCTGGGGACCGAGCTGTTCGTTGTCGTGGTGCTGATCTTCACCTGCCGTGTCGCGATCGCCGACTGGCCGAGCGTTCCATCGGGCTCGATGGAACCGACGCTGCGCGTGGGGGATTACCTGCTGATCAACCACCTGGCTTACGGGCCGCGGCTCCCGTTCACCAACACCGCAATCGAGTTCGGCCAGCCGCAGCGCGGCGACGTGGTCGTCTTCCGCTACCCGCATGATGTGTCGCAGTTCTACGTCAAGCGGCTGGTCGGCATGCCGGGCGATGTGGTGTCGTTTGCCGGCGGCGTTGTGGCCATCAACGGTGAGCCGGCCAAGGCGGAGATGCTGGAGGACGATGAACTGGCTCCACTGCAGGTGCGCCGCGCCGATGAAGACCGCGGCCAGTGGATGGTCCTCGAATCGGCCGCCGCGCCCCCGCGGGTGCTGAAGATCAATCCCTTCATCCTCGGCCGCACGCCTTTGAACCTCGACGACACCGGCTTGGCCGCAAAGTGCCAGGCGCCACGCGGAGGCGAATGGCAATGCACCGTCCCGACGGGCCATTACCTGATGCTGGGCGACAACCGCGATGCCTCTGCCGATTCGCGCGAGTGGGGCTTTTTGCCGCACGAGCAGGTCTACGGCAAGGCGGTGCGCGTGCTGTTCAACTTCCGGCAATCCGGTCGGGCGTGGAAGCCGCTTTGAAAACGTCAGGGCATCAGCGATGACCAATCCACTTGATATGGCAGCGGCAGCGACTGCTGCCAAAGGCGGTGATCTGATCGGCAAGCACATCGTGCTCGGCCTTTCGGGCGGCATTGCCTGCTTCAAGGCGGCCGAACTGGCGCGCGCGCTGGTGAAAGCCGGTGCCACGGTGCAGGTCGTGATGACCGAGGCCGCTGAGCAGTTCATCACCGCCATCACGATGCAGGCGCTGTCGGGCCGCCCGGTGTTCACCAGTGCCTGGGACACGCGCGATGTCGATGGCAACGCCAATAGCATGGCGCACATCAACCTGACGCGCGGTGCCGACGCCGTGCTGGTGGCACCGGCCAGT
>JANXTP010000045.1 GCA_025352345.1 Burkholderiales bacterium
CGGCTCTGGAAGCGCCAGCCCGAGGCAACCTGCACCAGTTCGACTCCCCGCTGGGCCCACTCAAGCTGCAATTCCCGCAACAGATGCTTGACGGTTTCAACTCCTACCTCTTCTTCGAACAGGGTCAGAAGGTCGCGCACCTGCAGCGGTTGTTGCGAACAGATCAAGGCTGTTTCCAGTACGCGCTTTGCCTGAGCCGTATTCATCGTCTTGCGATTCCGGGAAGGCACCGCAGGGGTGCAAATCAGTGAGATTCAAATTGGGGCGCAGCAAGCGGGCTGAGGCATCCGCGGTGCGTATTTCTGGAGAAGCCCCACGCCTGTGGGTCCAGAATCATCATCACGATTGTAGCCTAGCCTTCCAAGGAAAATCTCCATTGCCTTAACCCGGCGTGCAGGTCCGGCGGCAAGGCCGATTGGAAATCCAGCGCCTGCCCGCTTACCGGATGTGTCAGCCCAAGATGAAAGGCATGCAGAGCCTGGCGCTGCATTCCAACCTCGGCGAACCCGCCATAGGCCAGGTCCGCTACCAGCGCGTGGCCGATGGACGCCATATGCACGCGAATCTGGTGTGTGCGCCCGGTGTGCAGCGTGCAGCGCACCGCACTCAAGGCGCCGCCTGCGGTGTCGTCGCGCACCGCGAGCCGTTCCACATCGGTACGGGCCTCACGACCTCCGGAAGGCAGCACCGCCATGCGCACCCGCGATCGGGGGTCGCGACCAATCGGTGCGGTGATGCGCAACGCCGAGGGCTCGAAGTGCCCATGGCACACCGCCAGATAGATCCGGTGAATGTCCCGTGCTGCGATCTGGCGCACCAGCGCCGTCACCGCCACCAGCGTCTTGCCGACGACCATCAACCCCGAGGTGTCCTTGTCCAGCCGGTGCACGATGCCCGCACGCGGCAAGGTGGTGGCGGCCGCATGGTGGGCCAGCAGGCCATTGAGGAGTGTCCCGGACCAGTTGCCGGGCGCCGGGTGCACGACCAGACCAGCCGGCTTGTCAATGACGATCACATCGTCGTCCTCGTACACGACAGCCAGCGGCATCGCCTCCGGCCGAAAGGCGCGGCACTCCTGCGTCGGAATCAACTCGACGGCGACGCGCTGGCCCGCCAGCACCTTGCGCGAGGCAGACATCTGAAGCGCGTCATCGACCCACACATGACCGGCCTCGATCAGCGTCTGCAGATGGTTGCGGGAGAACTCGCCGGCCATCGCCACCACGGCCTTGTCCAGCCTCGAACCATGCAGCGCCGCCGTCACCGTTGATTCGCGCCGCTCGGCGGCTTCGTCGATCGACGCGTCGCCGGCCTCCTCGCCGCCGACCGACAACAGCGCTTCGGATGGCGTCGGCAAGACGTCGCTTTCAGGCCCGACCGTATACTTCCGCTTCATTTTTCAGAGGTGTCGGGATGCTGCGTGGACCGTCGATGATGAACTCTTTGCGCCACGATCTGCGCGGTGTCTGCGGGTTGATCGCGTTCGCTGCCGTGGTCCTGGGCGCCGCGGGCTGCTCCATCGCGCCGTCGAAGGATCCGAGTGACAACCTGCCGGCTGACAAATTGTATGAAGAGGCCAGAGAGCAGGAAGCCAATGGCAACTTCGACCGCGCCGCCAAGATGTTTGAGCGGCTGGAAGGCAAAGGCGCTGGCACGGTGTTGGGACAGCAGGCGCAGCTCGAACGCGCCTACCTGCTGTACCAGTCCGGCGACAAAGCCGATGCGCTGTCCACGATCGATCGCTTCATCAAGGTGAATCCGATGAGCCCGGCGATCGACTACGCGATCTACCTGCGGGCCTTGATCAACTTCAATGACAACCTCGGTTTCCTGGGCAAGCTGTCCCGGCAGGATCTGTCGGAACGCGACCAGCAGGCTGCGCGTGACTCCTATGAGTCATTCAAGCAGCTGAGGGACCAGTACCCGAATTCCAAATATGCCGTCGATGCGCAGGAGCGCATGGGCTACATCATCAACACGCTGGCCCAGTACGAAGTCCACGTGGCCCGCTACTACTACCGCCGCGGTGCCTATGTGGCCGCTGCCAACCGGGCGCAAGCCGCGATCACGGAGTTCCAGTATTCACCGGCCACCGAGGAAGCGTTGTCCATCCTCGCGCGCAGCTACGACAAGCTGGGCCTGGAGAAGCTGCGCGACGACGCCGAACGGGTGCTGCGCACCAACTACCCGAAGAGCGCCTTGCTGACCGGTGAAGGCATCAACTACCTGGACAAGCCGTGGTGGCAGCTGTGGTGATCAGCGGCTGAATCACCGCCGGCGAACACAGCTCACCGATCAGCCGCCAGCAGCGCCAGCCAGGCCATCGCCTCAGTCTCACCGGCCAGCTGCGGCATCGCAGGCAGCGCCTGACGCAGCCGCTTGCCGTAGCTCATCGCCGTCAGGCGCGGGTCACAGACCACCAGCAAGCCACGATCGGTCTCGCTGCGGATCAGGCGCCCGGCGCCCTGCTTCAGTGAAACTGCCGCTTCCGCGACGAAGTAATCGCTGAACGCGTTGCGCCCTTCGCCTTCCAGGCGCTGCACGCGGGCTTCGACCAGCGGATCGTTCGGGGGTGGAAACGGCAGCTTGTCGATCAGCACGCACTGCAGCGCATCACCGGGCACGTCGATGCCTTCCCAGAAGGTCTGCGAGCCCACCAGCACCGAGCGCGGCTGGGCCAGGAACATCTGCATCAGTTGGCGTTTGGGCAGCTGGCCCTGAATCAACACCACCATCTCGTCGCCGGCCGATTCGAACTCGGTGCGCAACTGCTCCCCGATGGCCTGCAACGCACGCAGCGTGGTCGTCAGCACGAAGGTGCGTCCGCCCAGCGTGCGTGCGCAGCGCGCTGCGAGGCGCCCCACGGCCACCGCGTGATGGGGCTCATTGGGTTTCGGGAATGATGAGGGCACGTACAACCGCGCGTGCGCCGCGTAGTCAAACGGGCTGCCAACCCGCAGCGTCGTCGCCTCGGTCAGACCAGCCGGTTCGGTGAACCAGGACAGGCTGTCGTCTTCGCCCAGCGTGGCCGAGGTGAAGATCCACGCCTTGGGCGCTGCGGCCATCTGCTCACGCAAGGCATCGCGGATGTCGAGCGGCGACTCGACCAGGCGACACTGGTTCGTGGTGATGTCGATCCAGCGCACCTGCCCGGGCAGCGCCGCGTCAGCGAAGCGCTGCGTCAGCTCATGCAGCGCGGCCATGCGGTCGGCCAGCTTCGCGAAGTCGGGCGACAACTCGGACACGGTGTCCAGCGCCGAGTGCGCTGCCGTGCATGCCGCCGCGGCCTGCGCCAGGGCCGCGCCGAACGGCGGTCGTTCGGCACGCTCGTCCCAGCGCAGCTTCATCGAACCCCGCACGGCGCGCGGCGGGCCATCGGCACCCGACGCACCGACGCAGGCCAATCGCAACTCGCGTGCCGCGCGATCGCAACTGGCCGCCAGGTCCTGCCAAGGCACCAGACCCCGCGCCTGTTGCAAGCCGATGGCCAGCATGTCGCGCGCCGTGTCCAGCAATTGGCCGCTGGACAACGTGACGCCGAGAAATGCCACACCAGCCTCGGCCAACTGGTGCGCCTCGTCGAACACCGCCACCTCGACGCTCGGCAGCAACTCCGCAACGCCGCTTTCGCGCAGGCTCATGTCGGCGAAGAACAGGTGGTGGTTGACCACCACCACGTCAGCGGCCATCGCGTCGCGTCGCGCCTTCATCACGTGGCAGCCGCGGTAGTCGGGGCACTCGCTGCCCAGGCAGTTCTCGCGCGTCGAGGTGACCAGCGGGATCACGCTGCTGCGCTCGTCCAGACCGTCGATTTCGGCCAGATCGCCGGTGGCGGTGAGCGGCGTCCAGGTCTCGACCTTGGCGAGCGTGCGCACCGCCCACCGGTCGGCCAGATCGATGGTGTGCCGCGCCTGCTTCAGGCGATGGGTGCAGAGGTAGCTGGCACGGCCCTTGAGCAGCGCCACCGTGGTCGGCAGCGCCAGCGCATCACGCAGCCGCGGCAGGTCGCGCAGGAAGAGCTGGTCCTGCAGGCTCTTGGTCGCGGTGCTGATCAGCGCCCGCGCGCCAGACAGCAGCGTAGGCACCAGGTAGGCGAAGGTCTTGCCGACGCCGGTGCCGGCTTCGGCGACCAGCGTGCCACGCCCATCGATGGCCTCGGCCACCGCCAACGCCATGCGCGACTGCACCTCGCGCTCGGTGTAGCGGGGGTCGGCGTGCGCCAGGCTGCCGCTGGCGGCAAAGGCCAGCTGCACAGCGTTGTGCAGTGGGCTCATGAATCCCCCCTCGGTATGGCGCGCCGGTTCATGCCGGTTGGGGCGGGTCGAGCTCGGCTTCGAGGCGGGAAATCTGGTCTTTCAGCA
>JANXTP010000046.1 GCA_025352345.1 Burkholderiales bacterium
TTTGCGAATCGACGCCGGAAACGGTCTGGGGCAACTACGGCCTGACGCCCGAGCAGGCCGAGCGCGGCGGCCTGAACCCGAAAATGTTCAACAGCTTTCTGGATGGCTCGAAGCCGTCGATCGAGTCGACTGCCGTGGCCAACGCCACCGGCCTCACGGTGCCGAGCAACGGCCTGTTGTACCCGCCGGCAAGCGTCGAAGACATTCCCTTCGTGACGCGGCCGATCAGCGAGGGCGGCGTGCTGGAACGCAAAGGCATGGTCGAGGTGATCTCGTCGCTCGAGGCCAATGGCCGCAAGATCCCGTACGACATCCGCATGGGCGTGTGGGTCACGGTCGAAGCCGAAACCGACTACATCAAGAACTGCTTCGAGGAATACAACGCCCACACCGACCCGAGCGGGCGCTACTTCACGCTCTACAAACGCTGGCACCTGATCGGGCTCGAAGTGGGCATGTCGGTCGCGAGCGTGGCGCTGCGCGGTGAACCCACCGGCGCGGCCACGTGCTGGAACGCGGACGTGGTCGCCACCGCCAAGCGCGACCTCGCACCCGGCGAGTTGCTCGACGGCGAAGGCGGTTACACGGTCTGGGGCAAGCTGCTGCCGGCCGAGACCTCGATGCGCCTCGGCGGCTTGCCGCTGGGCCTGGCCCACAACGTCAAAGTGACACGCGCGGTGAAGAAGGGCCAGAGTCTGGCGTGGGCCGATGTGGCGATGGACACCAGCACACCGGCCTACAAGGTGCGGCGCGAGATGGAGCAACTGTTCGCGACGCCGATGCTGAGGTCAGCGTGAACGCGCAAGCACCGATGTTCGACCTGCTGATTCGCAATGCGCTGGTCTTCGACGGCAGCGGCGCGCCGCCGCTCGTGCAAGACCTGGCCGTGCGCGATGGCCGCATCGAAGCCATCGGCGCGCGGCTGAACGGCCCGGCCACCCAGGTCGTCGAGGCCGAGGGCCTCGCGCTGATGCCCGGCATCATCGTCAGCCACACCCATTTCGACGCCCAGATCACCTGGGACTCGGGCCTGCGCCCGTCACCGGCGCTCGGCGTGACGACGGCGGTCATCGGCAACTGCGGTTTCACGATCGCACCCTGCCGACCGGCCGACCGCGACCTGACGATGCGCAACCTGACGCAGGTGGAGGGCATGTCGATCGACGTGCTGCGCCAGGGCATCGAATGGGGCTTCGAAAGCTTTCCGGAATACCTGGCGCAGTTGCGCAGGCAAGGCTGCGCGATCAACGTCGCGGCCTACATCGGCCACTCGTCGGTGCGCACCTACGTGATGGGCGCCGACGCCGCGCGCCGGGTCGCGAACGACGCCGAGATCGCGCAGATGGCGGCACTCGTGAGTGATGCCATGGCCCACGGCGCGGTCGGCTTTGCCAGCAGCACCAGCCCGGCGCACAACGGCGAAGGTGGTCTGCCGATGCCGTCGCGCCTGGCCGACGAGCGCGAGATGGCGGCACTGGTCACGGCCATGGGCGGCCGCGGTCGCGGCGTCTACATGCTGACGAAGGGCGCGCACACGTCGGTGTCCTTTCTCGAATCACTGGCCGAGCAGAGCGGCCGGCCGGTGATGGTCGCGGCACTGCTGCACAACAGCACCAACCCGCAAGCCGTCTTCGATGATCTCGACGCCATCGCCGCCGCCAACACGCGCGGCCACCGACTGCTCGGCCAGGTCTCGTGCTGCCCGCTGACGATGGACTTCACGCTCGCGTCGCCCTACCCGGTCGAGGGCTTGCGCAGCTGGCAACCGGCCTTGGCGTTGTCCGGCGAGGCCTTGAAACAATTGCTCGCCGAGCCGTCGTTCCGCGACGGCGTGCGCGCCGAGCTCGCCGCGCCAACGACCTTCCGGCTCTTCAACAACGAGTGGGACAAGGTCCAGGTGGTCGAGGTCGCGCGGCCCGAACATGCGCGCTTCGAGCAGATGAGCGTCGCGGACATCGCCCGCGCCGAGGGCCGCGACCCGCTCGACGTGATGCTCGACCTCGCCATCGCCGAAGACCTGCGCACCGTCTTCACCGCGCAGCTGCTCAACAGCGACGAACAAGCCGTCAGCCGCATGCTGAACCACCCGAACAGCATCGTCAGCCTGAGCGATGCCGGCGCCCACCTCACCTTCTTCAACGACGCCGGTTTCGGCCTGCACCTGCTCGGCCACTGGGCCCGCGAGCGCGGCACGATGAGCTTGAGCGAGGCGGTGCGCCGGCTCACGTCGCACCCGGCCAGCGTGTTCGGCATGGCCGACCGTGGCCTGTTGCGCGCCGGCCTGGCGGCCGACCTGCTGCTGTTCGACCCGGCCACCGTCGGCCGCGGCCCGAAGCACCGCGTTCACGATCTGCCCGGTGGTGCGGCGCGGCTGACGACCGACGCGATCGGCGTGCACGGTGTGTGGGTCAACGGCCAGCAGATCGCCGGCCCGGACGGGCTGCTGCCACAGCCGCCGCGGGCCGGTCAACTGTTGACCGAGTTCACGTCCTGACCGCAGCGGCAGCGCGACGCCGCGGGCGCTCATGAAAAACCCGCCGGGCATTGCTGCCGGGCGGGCTTGTCGAGCGCGTGGCAGCAGCGATGCTGCGCCGCGTGCTCGCAGCTTACTTGCCGCGGAACTTGCGGATCGCCGCGATCTGCGCCGCCAGTGCCGCGAACTCGCCTTGCGCCTTGGCGAAGTCGATCTCGCTCTTGGCGTTCTTCATCGCGTCTTCGGCGAGGCGCTTGGCCTCGCTGGCCTTGGCTTCGTCGAGGTCGTGACCGCGGATCGCGGTGTCGGCCAGCACGGTGACCCTGCCCGGCTGCACTTCGAGGATGCCGCCGGCGACGAAGACGAACTCTTCCTCGCCGTTGTCGGCGCGCGCTATGCGCACCGCGCCCGGCTTGATGCGGGTGATCAGCGGCGTGTGGCGCGGCAGGATGCCGAGCTCGCCGGTCTCGCCCGGCAGCGCGACAAACTTCGCCTCGCCCTCGAAGATGCTGCCTTCGGCAGAGACGACGCTCACTTTCAGGGTTGCCATCAGATGTCCTTTGCGCGCTCAGTCGATCAGTTGATCTTCTTGGCCTTCTCGATGGCCTCGTCGATCGTGCCGACCATGTAGAACGCCTGTTCCGGCAACGAATCGCACTCGCCGGCGACGATCATCTTGAAGCCGCGGATGGTTTCCTTCAGCGGCACGTACTTGCCCGGCGAGCCGGTGAACACTTCGGCGACGTGGAACGGCTGCGACAGGAAGCGCTGAATCTTGCGCGCGCGCGCCACGGCCAGTTTGTCGTCCGGCGAGAGCTCGTCCATGCCGAGCACGGCGATGATGTCGCGCAGTTCCTTGTAGCGCTGCAGCGTGCCCTGCACCGCACGGGCGGTGTTGTAGTGATCTTCGCCGACGACGTTCGGGTCGAGCTGGCGCGAGGTCGAGTCGAGC
>JANXTP010000053.1 GCA_025352345.1 Burkholderiales bacterium
GTTCGACGACGAGCGCTTCGTCGCCACGCCGGCCTACTTCTACGAGCATGGCAAGCGCCTCCTCGTCGTGGCGCCGTTCGACGCACGGCACAATCCGCTGAACCTGCGCATCGTGAACGAGCGTGTCGCCCTGGCCGTGAACACGCGCGCCGAGATGAACGGCAAGCCGGTGCCGGGCACCGCGATGCCGATGTCGTACATGCGGGCGCCGGTCGTCGCGGCGGGCCGCGTCATCGCCGTCGTCAACGTCGACAACTTCGAGCGCGAGCACGCCTTCGGCGAATCCGAGCTTCGCCTGCTCGAGACGGTGACCGCGAGCATGGGCGTGGCGCTCGAGAACGCGCGCCTGTTCGACGAGACCCAGCGGCACGCGCGCGAATCGTCGGCGCTGACCGCCGTCGGGCGCGACCTGTCGTCGACGCTCGATCTGGCCACCGTGATGGACCGCATCGCCGCCCATGCCAAGGAGCTGCTCGCGGCCGAGAACAGCGCGATCTTCCTGCCCGAGCCGGGCCGAAATGGCTTCCGCGCGATCGTCGCGCTCGGCGCAATCGCCGAAGCGCTGAAGGCCAGCGTGGTCGAGCCAGGCCGCGGCATCATCGGCAGCCTGATCGAGAGCGGCCGGGCCGAGTTCATCAACGACACCGCGAACGACCCGCGCGCGATCCAGATCGCCGGCACCGAGCCTCGCCCTGACGAACGTCTGATGGTGGTGCCGCTCGTGTCCGGCGCGCAGGTCCAGGGTGCGATGGCGGTGTGGCGCACGGCCGGCAGAGCGTTCGACGCGCGCGAACTCGAGTTCTTGATCGGCCTGTCGCTGCAGGCCACGATCGCTATCAACAACGCGCGGCTGTTCAACGCGACCCAGGTGGCGCTGAATCGCCAGACCGCCACGGCCGACATCCTGCGCGTCATCAGCAGCTCGCCCACCGATGTGCAGCCGGTGTTCGACGCCATCGTAACCACGGCGCTGCGGCTGCTGGCCTGCGACATGGCGGGAATCGCGCTGCGGGCCGGCGACAGCTATCGAACCCCTGCGATGGCGACCCCCGAAGGCCTGACCAAGAACATGGGGCTCGTTGCGCTGCCGATCGACCCGCGGGCCGACTTTCCGTCGCGCGTGTTCGTCGGCAAGACCATGCTGCACCTGCCGGACTGGTCGCTCTTCGACCTGCCCGCCTACGAGCAGCGCGTGCGCGACAAGCGCAGGATCGAATCGAGCCTGATGCTGCCGCTGCTGCGCGACGGCGATTGCATCGGCGTGCTGGCGCTGGCCCGCGCCAAGGCCGGCGCCTTCAGCGCCGCCGAGATCGCGCTGGCGGAATCGTTCGTCGACCAGGCGATGATCGCGATCGAGAACGTGCGCCTGTTCAACGAGACCAAGGAGGCGTTGGAACAGCAGACGGCCACGTCGGAGGTGCTGGCCGTGATCAGCAGCTCGGTCTCGGACACGCAACCGGTGTTCGACAAGATCATGCAGAGCTGCCAGCGGCTGTTCGAAAGCGGACGGGTGTCGATTGCGCTGATTCGCGACGACGGCCTCATGCACATCGCGCACAACCTCGAAGCCCTCGATCGACTCGTCGCGACTCATGGCGAAGCGGTGCAGGAGGTGGCCGACAAGATCGCCGCGCTGTTCCCGCGGCCGGTGCGTGAATCGATCCACGGCTACGCCATCCATAAGCGGCGCGTGTTGCATTTTCCCGACGTGCTGCACGGTGCCGACGTGCCCGCCGGCCTGCGCGAAACCGCCGGGATGGTCGGCAATTATTCGATGCTCGTCGCACCCATGCTGTGGGAAGACACGGGCATCGGCGCGCTCCAGGTGGTGCGCATGCCTGCGGTACCGTTCACCGACAAGGACATCAAGCTCCTCAAGACCTTCGCCGACCAGGCCGTGATCGCGATCCAGAATGCGCGCCTGTTCAACGAGACACAAGAGGCGCTGGGCCAGCAGACCGCCTCGGCCGACATCCTGCGGGTGATCAGCCGCTCGCCGACCGACGTGACGCCGGTGTTTCGCGCCATTGTCGAGGCGGCCGTGCGCCTGCTGGCGTGCGACTTCGCGATGATGCTGGGTTGCGACGGCGCGACCTACTCACCGATCGCGGGCGCGACGCCCGCCGGCCCGATGGACGACCTGGGGCCGGCGCGGCTGCCGATCGACCCCAGCGCCAACTTCCCATCGCGGGCCATCGTCTCGAAGGCGATGCTGCACTTGCCGGATTGGTCGGTCATCGAACTGCCACCGCACGAGCGCCATATCCACGAAGTCCTGGGTGTCAACGCGACCTTGTTCCTGCCGCTGCTGCTGGCTGACGAATGCATCGGGGTGCTGGCCTTTGGCTGCAACCATGCCCGCAACTACAGCGCCAAGGAGATCGCTGTCGCCGAATCCTTCAGAGACCAGGCGGTGATCGCGATCCAGAACGTGCGGCTGTTCAACGAGACCCAGCAGGCGCTGGAACGGCAGACCGCGACCGCCAACGTGCTGAAGGCGATCAGCCGCTCGACCTCCGACCTCGGCGCGGTGCTCGAAACCCTGATCAGCACCGCGGCCCGGCTCTGCCACGCGGCGTTGGGCGTGATCTTCAAGGTCGAGGGCGATGCCTGTATGGCGGCCGGGTTGTTCGGCGCCACACCGGCGCTGATCGAGCACCTCGCGGCGCACCCGCCGCTGGTGAGCCAGCGCGACGGGCTGACCTCGATCGCCGCGGCCACCGGGCAGGCGGTGCAGGTCGAGGACGCGCTGACCGACCCGGGCTACGGCCGCGCTGACGTGCAACGCGTCGGCGCCTACCGCACGCTGCTGGCGGTGCCGATCCTGCGCGAGGGCACACCGATCGGCGTGCTCACCCTGGGCCGGATGGAGGTGCACGCGTTCAACGACAAGGAGATCGAATTCGTCACGTCGTTCGCCGACCAGGCCGCGATCGCGATCGAAAACGTGCGCTTGTTCAACGAGACCAAGGAGGCGCTGGAGCACCAGACGGCGACGTCGGAAGTCCTCCAGGTCATCAGCGGTTCGGTGGCCGACACCGCGCCGGTGTTCGACAAGATTCTCGAGTGCTGCGAGCGGCTGTTGCCGGCGGCGTCGTTCCAGTTGCACCTCGTCGATGCAGGCGGTGCGCTGACCCTCGAGCGCCTGCGCTGGAGCAGCGCCGCGCGCGCCCGGTCCGACGCGGTGCAGCTGGCCGAGTTCGAGGCCCGGGTGCGCAGCGTCTACCCGATGCCGCTGGCGGACACCGCGCCGGCCCTCGCCTTCAACACGCGCGATCTCGTCGAGATCAACGATGTGCTGAACGATCCGGGCGTGCCCGCCTCGATGCGGCTGGCCGCACAGCGCCTCGGGCGCACCTTTGCATCGCTGACAGCGCCGCTGATCTGGGAAGGCCGCGGCATCGGCGCCATTGCCGTGACGCGCGCCGAGGTCGGCCCGTTTCGGCCCGAGGAGCGTGCGCTGCTCAAGACCTTCGCCGACCAGGCCGTGATCGCGATCCAGAACGCGCGGCTGTTCAACGAGACCCAGGAGGCGCTGGAGCAGCAGACGGCCACGGCCGAGATCCTGCGGGTCATCAGCAGCTCTCCCACCGACGTGCAGCCGGTGTTCGACGCCATCGTCGTCACGGCGGTCAAGCTGCTGGCCTGTGATTCGTCTTTCTTGATGCGGTGCAACGAGCGGCAGTTCTCGGTGGCTGCCTGGGCCACGCCGGGCGGCCTGATGGCAGACCTGGGCTTTGGCGACATGCCGGTCGACCCGCCGGCCAATTTCCCGTCGCGGGTGATCACCGAAAAGAAGATGCTGCATCTGCGCGACTGGGGCGCCATCGAACTGCCCGAGCACGAACGCCAGGTGCGCGAGCAGACCGGCATCGATGCCGCTCTATATTTGCCGCTGCTGCGCGGGGGCGAGAGCATCGGCCTGCTGAGCTTTGCGCGCAACCGGCCCGGCGCCTTCAGCGACAAGGAGATCGCGCTGGCGGAATCCTTCCGCGACCAGGCCGTGATCGCGATCGAGAACGTGCGCCTGTTCAACGAGACGCAGGAGGCGCTGGAGCGGCAGACCGCGACATCCGAAGTGCTGCAGGTGATCGGTCAATCGGTCTCCGACACTGCGCCGGTGTTCGACAAGATTCTCGACAGCTGCCAGCACCTGTTCGCCACC
>JANXTP010000060.1 GCA_025352345.1 Burkholderiales bacterium
CCGCAGATCCTGGTGTTCAACAAGGCCGATCTGCTCCATCGACACCAGTCGCCGCACACCGAGGTCGACGCGATCGTCTTCGACGATGGGCGCCTGGTGCCTCGCGTGTTCATCAGCGCTGAGCAGGGCTCGGGCTTGAAGGCGCTGCGCCATCTGATTGTTGAATTCGCCACGGGCGCCGCGACGACCCCCTTGAATTCCAACGAAACGCTGCTCACATCCACCGCTGTAGACAATGACAGCGATGCATCGCCACTCTCAGAATCCACCGGAACTTTCCCCCTCCACGCATGAAGATCAGCCGTCCCATCGAAGTCCCGGGCCGCCCCGTTTCGCTTTGGCGTGCCCTGGCGCACAGCGCCAAAGCATTGTGGTTCGGCGTGGTCACCCGCCTGATCGCGCTGCTGTCCGTTCGGCGCAGCGCATCGCCATCCGGCCTGTCCGACCCGTACCTGAACAAGGGCGACGGACCGCCCGACCTCGACGAGCTATGGCGCGACTTCAATAAGAAGCTCAGCGGCCTGTTCGGTGGCAAGGGCGGCGGCGCACGCACGCCGAGCCCCGGTGATGGAGGCAACTTCCAACCTGACATGAAAAGCGCGGGCATTGGCGTCGGTCTGGTCGCCGGCGTGGCTGCCTTGCTGTGGTTGGGCAGTGGTTTCTTCATCGTTCAGGAAGGTCAGCAGGCAGTCGTGACCTCGTTCGGCAAGTACAGCCACACGGCAGACGCTGGTTTCCAATGGCGAATGCCGTACCCGTTCCAGGCCCACGAGACGGTGCCGGTGACGCAGTTGCGTTCGATCGAAGTGGGGCGTAACGCGGTGGTGCAATCGACCGGGCTGCGTGATTCGTCGATGCTGACCCAGGACGAGAACATCGTCGACATCCGCTTCACCGTTCAGTACCGTCTCAAAGACTCCCGCGCCTACCTGTTCGAGAACCGCAATCCCGACGACGCCGTCGTGCAGGCAGCCGAATCCGCGGTGCGCGAGATCGTCGGCAAGAGCACGATGGACTCGGTTCTCTACGAACAACGCGACGCGATTGCCAACGAGTTGGTCAAGTCGATCCAGACCCAGACCGATCGGCTCAACACTGGCATTCTGGTCGTCAATGTCAATGTGCAGAACGTGCAGGCGCCGGAGCAGGTGCAGGCGGCATTCGACGACGCCTTCAAGGCGGGTGCCGACCGCGAGCGTCTGAAGAACGAAGGCCAGGCGTATGCCAACGATGTGATTCCGAAAGCGCAGGGCACTGCCGCGCGCCTGCGCGAGGAATCCGAGGGCTACAAGTCGCGGGTTGTCGCACAGGCCGAAGGTGATGCACAGCGCTTTTCCAGCGTGTTGATCGAGTACAAGAAAGCGCCCGCGGTGACGCGCGACCGGCTCTACATCGACACGATGAAGGAGGTCTACTCCAACGTCAGCAAGGTCTATGTCGACAGCCGCAACAACTCGAACCTGCTGTACCTGCCACTCGACAAGCTGATCCAGCAAGCCGGCGCCGCCTCCGCGCCCGCGCCGGGGGCCGCCATGGCGACGGCCGATGCCAACGCGGCGACCCCGACAGTGCCTGGCTCGCTCGATGTGCGCTCGCGCGACGGTCAACGCGGCCGCGACCGCGACGGTCGCTGAATCAGGACGGACTCCACCATGAATCGCATCGGTATCTATGTCGTCGGCGCGCTGATCGCGTTGTTTGTGGCGTTCTCCACCCTGTTCATCGTCGATCAGCGGCAGTTCGCCGTGATCTACGCGCTCGGTGAAATCAAGGAAGTCGTCACGGAACCTGGGCTGAAGTTCAAGCTGCCGCCGCCGTTCCAGAACGTGGTGTTCCTCGACCGACGCACCCAAACGCTCGACAGCCCTGAAACCCGGCCCATCTTCACCGCCGAAAAGAAGAGCCTGGTCATCGACTGGCTGGTCAAGTGGCGGGTGACGGACGCGCGCCAGTTCATTCGCAACAACGGTGTCGACATGCGCAACGTCGAAAGCCGCCTGAGCCCGATCGTGCAGGCTGCTTTCAACGAGGAGGTCACCAAGCGCACCGTGCAGGCCATGCTGGCCACCGACCGCGACCGGGTGATGCAGGGGGTGCGAGCCCGGCTGACCGATGAAGCCAAGTCCTTCGGCATCGACATCGTCGATGTGCGCATCAAGCGCGTCGATTTCTCGGCCAACATCACCGACTCGGTGTACCGACGCATGGAATCCGAGCGCAAGCGCGTTGCCAACGAATTGCGTTCGACCGGTGCGGCCGAGGCCGAGAAAATCCGCGCCGACGCCGACCGCCAGCGCGAGGTCATCGTTGCCGAGGCCTACCGAGACGCGCAGAAGGTCAAGGGCGAGGGCGATGCGAAGGCATCGACGCTGTACGCCGATGCCTTCGGCCGCGACCCGCAGTTCGCGCAGTTCTATCGCAGCCTCGAAGCCTACCGGACCAGCTTCCGCAGCAAGAACGACGTGATGGTTCTCGACCCGTCGAGCGAGTTCTTCGATGCGATGCGCGGTAACGGCTCCCCGTCCAGCAAGAAGTGATCGACGTCGGTGATTCCTGGAATGCGCTGCTGCTGGCGTTCGGGTTGATGCTGGTTCTGGAAGGGCTGCTTCCCTTCCTGAGCCCCCAACAATGGCGGGCGTTGTTCGCACGGGCCGCGAAGCTGACCGACGGGCAACTGCGCTTCCTCGGCCTGACGGCGTTGGTTGCGGGTTGCAGCATCCTGCTCATCGTCTTCGACTGAGCCAGCGTCCGACGTTCGATGCGCAAGTGCATCAAACGGCCCGCCTACAATCTGCGTTTTAACAGGGTGGTGGATTGACATGGTGTCTGCTTGGCTGCTGCCAGAGCACATCGCTGACGTTCTGCCCGCACAGGCACGGCAGGTCGAGCGCATGCGTCGCACCTTGCTTGATGTGGCTGGCGGTTACGGTTACGAGCTGGTGATTCCGCCGTTGGTCGAGCACCTGGAGTCGCTGTTGAGCGGCACCGGACGCGAACTCGATCTGCGCACGTTCAAACTGGTCGACCAGCTCAGCGGTCGCACCGTCGGGATGCGAGCCGACAGCACACCGCAGGTCGCGCGCATCGATGCACACCTGCTCAATCGCGCGGGCGTGACCCGGCTGTGTTACTGCGGCCCGTTGCTGCACACCTTGCCTTCAGGCCTGCATGGCACGCGCGAGCCGTTGCAGTTCGGTGCGGAGATCTTCGGTCACTCGGGTTTGGAAGCCGACCTGGAGGTCATCGATCTGGCCCTCGACTGCGCGAAGGCCATGGGGCTGCAGTCACCGACCCTCGACATGAGCGATGCCCGCATCGTGCGCGGTCTGCTGGCAGGCGCGGCGATCGACGCAGCGCATATCCATGCGGTGGTCGATGCACTGGCCGCCAAGGATGGTGCTGAACTGGACCGCTTGTCGATCGGCCTCACACCAGAGACTCGTGCCGGCCTGCAGTGGCTGCTGCGCCTGTATGGCGATGACGAGGTGCTGGCGCTGGCTCAACAGAACCTGCCCAAGCGCTTGACGATCACTGCAGCGCTGCGCGATCTGCGCCTGCTCAGCCGGCATGTCCGCGAGGCCTATCCCGACGTGCGGGTCGGCTTTGATCTGGCCGATGTCGGCGGCTACGCCTATTACAGCGGTGCGCGCTTTGCGGTGTACTCGCCTGGGTCGTGCGATGCGCTGTTGCGAGGTGGTCGTTACGACGAAGTCGGCGCAGTGTTCGGTCGCAACCGGCCGGCGGTCGGCTTCAGCGTGGTCGACCTGAAGGAGCTCGCCGAGCAGGCTCCTGTGGGCCGGCCACCCGCCGCCATTCGTGCGCCGTGGTCGGAGGAGCCTTCCTTGCGTGCAGCCGTTCGGCGACTGCGTCAGCAAGGCGAGTCGGTCATCTGCCTGCTGCCCGGTCACGACATGGAAGGCGAGGGCTTCGAATGCGACCGGGAGCTGGTGTCGCAAGGCGGCGGCTGGATCGTGCGGACCTTATGAATGCTTATGCGGCCGGCGTGACCGTGCCGTTTTCTTTTTCTGGACTTTCAAGACATGCGTGAATCTCAAGCCGGTGCGTCGGGGCGCAACGTGGTCGTCATCGGTACCCAGTGGGGCGATGAAGGCAAGGGCAAGGTCGTCGACTGGCTGACCGATCATGCGCAAGGCGTGGTGCGTTTCCAGGGGGGCCACAACGCCGGACACACGCTGGTCATCAAGGGCGTGAAGACAGCCTTGCAGTTGATCCCGTCGGGCATCATGCGCGACGGCGTAGCCTGCTACATCGGCAAC
>JANXTP010000065.1 GCA_025352345.1 Burkholderiales bacterium
GGTGGCCGACGAGTCGATGGAGGACTACGCGCTGCGCTACACGCCGCGCAGCTTTCGCAAGTGGTCGGAGCTGCGGGTGGCAAACACCGCGTTCGGCGCGGTGTCGTTCCTGGCGCTGGAAGCGATCGGCGGAGCGATCGCGCTGAACTACGGCTTCACCAATGCGCTGTGGGCGATCCTGACGGTGGGCCTGATCACGTTCCTCACCGGCCTGCCGATCAGCTACTACGCCGCGCGCTATGGCGTCGACATGGACCTGCTGACGCGCGGTGCCGGCTTCGGCTACCTGGGCTCGACGATCACCTCGCTGATCTACGCGAGCTTCACCTTCATCTTCTTCGCGCTGGAGGCGGCCATCATGGCGCTGGCGCTGCAGATGTTCTTCGACATCCCGATCGCCTGGTGCTACGTCATCAGCTCGTTGCTGATCATCCCGATGGTGATCCGCGGCATCACGCTGATCTCGAAGCTGCAGATGTGGACGCAACCGGTCTGGGGCGTGCTGCTGCTGCTGCCCTACCTCGCGATCTACTGGAAGAACCCGCAGGCCTACACCGATTTCATGGGCCTGACCGGGCGCACCTCGGGCAGCAGCGAATTCGATCCGCTCATGTTTGGTGCGGCGGCGACGGTGGCGTTCTCGCTGGTGGTGCAAATCGGCGAGCAGGTCGACTTTCTGCGCTTCCTGCCCGCGCAAACACGCACCAATCGCAAGCGGTGGTGGGCGGCGGTGCTGATGGCCGGGCCCGGCTGGATCATCCCGGGCATGCTGAAGATGCTGGGCGGGGCGTTCCTCGCGTTTCTGGTGCTGCAGCATGAGCTGCCGGCGGCCAAGGCGATCGAGCCGACGCAGATGTACCTGGCGGCCTATGGCTATGTGTTCACCGACCCGGCCTGGGTGCTGGCGGCCACCGTGATCTTCGTCGTGGTGTCGCAGGTCAAGATCAACCTAACCAATGCCTACGCCGGCTCACTGGCGTGGTCGAACTTCTTCGCGCGGCTGACGCACAGCCACCCGGGGCGCGTGGTCTGGCTGGTGTTCAACGTGCTGATCGCGGTGCTGCTGATGACACTCGGCGTGTTCCAGGCGCTCGAAAAGGTGCTCGGGCTGTACAGCAACGTGGCCATCGCGTGGGTCGGTGCGCTGGTCGCCGACCTGGTGATCAACAAGCCGCTGGGCTGGAGCCCGAAGGGCATCGAGTTCAAGCGCGCCCACCTGTACGACATCAACCCGGTGGGCATGCTGTCGATGCTGCTGGCGGCGGCGCTGGCGGTGGTGGCCTATGCCGGCACGCTGGGGCCACAGGCACAAGCCTTTGCGCCCTTCATCGCCTTGGTCACTGCGATGGGGCTGTCGCCGCTTCTGGCGTGGTGGACGAAGGGCCGCTACTACATCGCGCGTCAGCCGCAGGCGCTGGGCAAACCCGGACAGGTGCTCAAGTGCAGCGTCTGCGAAAACCACTTCGAAACCGAAGACATGGCGCACTGCCCGGCCTACAGTGCCCCGATCTGCTCGCTGTGCTGCACGCTCGAATCGCGCTGCCACGACCGCTGCAAGACCGGCTCGCGCGCGGCCGAACAGGCCGAAGGTCTGCTGACCTCGCTGCTGCCGGCCTCGCTGTCGAACCGGGTCAACTTTCGCGTCGGCCACTACCTGGTGATCGCGCTGTCGCTGTGCACCCTGCTGGCGGTGGTGATGGCGATGGTCTACACGCAGGAAGTCGGACCCACGCTGTCGCTCGACACGCAGCTGCTGTTGAAGTCGGCCTTCGTCAAGGTGTTCGCCATGCTGCTGCTGATCGTCGCGGTGTGCAGCTGGTGGGTGGTGCTGGGCAGCGAAAGCCGGCGCCTGGCGCAGGACGAATCGAACCGCCAGAACCAGCTGCTGCAGCGCGAGATCGAGGCCCACTCGCGCACCGATGCGGCGCTGCAGGCCGCGCGCGACGTGGCCGAGTCGGCCAACCAGGCGAAAACCCGCTATGTGGCCGGCATGACGCACGAGTTGCGCACGCCGCTCAACAGCATCCTCGGCTACTCGCAGATCCTGCTGAAGGACGAGGCGCTGGCGACCACCCCGCGTGAGGCGGTGCAGACGATCCAGCGCAGCGGCGAGCACCTGCTGGCGCTGATCGACGGCCTGCTCGACCTGGCACGCATCGAGGCAGGCCGGCTGCAGCTCGAACCGATGCCACTGCACCTGCCGGATTTCCTCGACGAGCTGGTGCGCATGGTCAGCCCGCAGGCCGAGGCGAAGGGTCTGGCCTTCGTCTACACCCGCGCCGGCCAGCTGCCGACCTGGGTCAGGGCCGATGCGAAGCGGCTGCGCCAGATCCTGATCAACCTGCTGGCCAACGCGGTGCGCTTCACCGACACCGGCACCGGCACCGTCACGCTGCACGTCGATTCGCGCAAGCAGGTGGTTCGCTTTGACGTGATCGACACCGGCGTCGGCGTGCTGCCGCAAGACCGCGAGCGTATCTTCCTGCCGTTCGAGCGCGGCGCCGCCGGGCGCCGGCAGGGTGGCGAACCGGGCACCGGTCTCGGGTTGACGATCACGGGCCTGCTGACCTCATTGATGGGCGGCGACCTGACGCTCACCAGCACCTCGGGCCAGGGCAGCACCTTCAGCGTGCGGGTCTACCTGAGCGAAACCGCCGACCCGGGCCCGCTGCGCGAAGTGCCGCGGCAGATCGTCGGCTACTTCGGCGAACGGCGCACCTTGCTGGTGGTAGATGACCAGCCGGTGCAGCGGCAGATGCTGGCCGGCATGCTGATCCCGCTGGGCTTCGAGGTGCGTGAAGCGGCCAGTGGCGCCGAGTGCCTGGCCAGCCTGCACGAGACCGTGCCCGATGCCATCCTGCTCGACATCACGATGGACGACATGGACGGCTGGCAGGCGGCCACCCGGCTGCGCGCCGCCGGCTATACCGAGGTGCCGATCATCATGGTCTCGGCCAATGTGTTCGAGAACCAGGTGCAGCGGCTGCGCGCGGCGCAGTGCCAGGGCTTCGTGGCCAAGCCGGTGCTCGAATCGGAGCTGATCGCCGCACTGCACCGCACGCTGGGCCTGGAATGGCGCGCGACCGGGGTGCTGAGCCTGCCGACCGACGAGATCGACCTCGCCTCGGCCGGGCGCCTGGAGTTGCCCGACCGGGTGCGCACCGATCTGCTGCGCCTCGCGCGCGTCGGCCATGTTCGAGGGCTGCAGACAGCCCTCGACGGCATCGCCGAAGCCGACCCGTCGCTGGCGGCCTCATGCACGCGGCTGCGCGGTCTGGTCAGCCGCTTCGAGATGGATCGCCTGCAAGCGCTGTTGATGGATGAAGCCGAAATCACCTGACCATGTCCCTGCACACTATGGAACTGAATCCCGCCAGCGATCGCCCCGTGGTGCTGGTCGTCGACGACGCCCCGAGCAGCCTGGGCGTGCTGTGCGACACGCTGGAGAGCGCCGGCTACACCGTGCTGGTGGCCGGCGACGGCGAGACCGCCCTGCAGCGCCTCGAACTGGTGACGCCCGATGCGATCCTGCTCGATGGCCTGATGCCCGGGCTGTCGGGCTTCGACACCTGCCGCCGCATCAAGGAAACACCGGCCTGGGCGCATGTGCCGGTGATCTTCATGACCGGCCTGTCGGAAACCTCGAACGTGGTGGAAGGCTTCGCCTGCGGCGGCGTCGATTACGTCGTCAAGCCGCTGCGCGCACAGGAGGTGCTGGCGCGGCTGCACACCCATGCGCGCAATGCCCGCATCACGCGGATGGCGCGCGACGCGGTCGACGTGGCCGGCCTCGGCGTGGTGTTTGTCGATGCGCTCGGGCGCATCGCGTGGCGCTCGCCTCAGGCGGCGGTGTGGCTGAAAGCGCTGGACGACGGCAGCGGCGCGGGCAGACTGCCGGTCGCACTGCGCGCGGCACTCGGTGTAGCGCTCGTTGCCGACAGCACCGAGGTCGTCCACACGCGCACCGACCCGCCGCTGTCGGTGCGCAACATGGGCACCGCCACGCTGGGCGAGACGATGCTGCTGCTCGAACTGCAGCGCGAAGGCACGCTGGCCTCGTCGCGCCTGGCCCATGCCGCCCTGACGCCGCGCGAGACCGAGGTGCTGTCGTGGTTGGCCAAGGGCAAGACCAACCGCGACATCGCCGACATCCTCGGCATGAGCCCGCGCACCGTCAACAAGCACCTGGAGCATGTGTTCGAGAAGCTCGGCGTCGAGACCCGGTCTGCGGCGGCGGCCCTGGCAAGCGGTTGCCTGCCTTGACCCGCTTCACGCCCGCGACACCGACCGCTACCATTCCTTTACCCGCGTATCACCCGAGCTTTTGATGGAACTGACCCCGCGCGAAAAAGACAAGCTGCTGAACTTCACCGCCGCGCTGCTGGCCGAACGCCGCCGCGCGCGGGGCCTGAAGCTGAACTACTCGGAAGCGGTGGCGCTGATCAGCGCGGCGATCATGGAAGGTGCGCGCGACGGCAAGACGGTGGCCGAGCTGATGAGCGACGGCAAGCTGATCCTGACGCGTGCCGACGTGATGGACGGCGTGGCCGAGATGATCCCCGACATCCAGATGGAAGCGACCTTCCCCGACGGCACCAAGCTGGTGACCGTGCACCAGCCGATCACCTGAAGGAAACGCACGATGATTCCCGGCGAACTGCTCACCGACGGCCCCGACCACTCGATCAATGTCGGGCGACGCACGATCACGACCGTGGTCGCGAACAGCGGTGACCGGCCGATCCAGGTCGGCTCGCATTATCACTTCGCCGAGACCAACGGCGCGCTGGTGTTCGACCGCGCGGCCGCACGCGGCATGCGGCTCAACATCGCCTCAGGCACGGCCGTGCGCTTCGAGCCCGGCCAGCAGCGCACCGTCGAGCTGGTCGATTTCGCCGGTGACCGACAGGTCTACGGCTTTCGCGGGCAGGTCCAGGGTGCGCTCTAAGGCAACACCTGAGCGCGCGCTGCTGACTGCCTTTTCTCGACACGATTTCGCAGGACCGCCATGGCCACGATCTCCCGCCGCGCCTAGGCCGAGATGTTCGGCCCGACCACCGGCGACCGGCTGCGGCTGGCCGACACCGATCTGATCATCGAGGTCGAGGCCGACCACACCTTGCGCGCCGGCATGGGCTTGACGAACGCCGCCGGGCAAGCCGCAGGCTACGGCGAAGAAGTGAAATTCGGCGGCGGCAAAACGATCCGCGACGGCATGGGCCAGTCGCAGCGCATCAACGGGCCCGGCGCGCATCAAGCGGTCGATTGCGTGCTGACCAACGCTCTGATCCTCGACCACTGGGGCATCGTCAAGGCCGACATCGGCTTGCGCGGTGGGCGCATCGCGGCGATCGGCAAGGCCGGCAACCCCGATGTGCAGCCAGGCGTGGACATCGTCATCGGCCCGGGCACCGAGATCATTGCGGCCGAGGGCTTGATCGTTACCGCCGGCGGCATCGACAGCCACATCCACTTCATCTGCCCGCAGCAGATCGAAGAGGCGCTGATGAGCGGCGTGACGACGATGCTGGGCGGCGGCACCGGCCCGGCCACCGGCACCTTTGCCACCACCTGCACGCCGGGCCCGGCCAACATCGCGCGCATGCTGCAGGCAGCCGATGCCTTCCCGATGAACATCGGCTTCTTCGGCAAGGGCAACGCGAGCCAACCGGCGGCGCTGCGCCAGCAGATCGACGCCGGGGTGATCGGCCTGAAGCTGCACGAGGACTGGGGCACGACCCCGGCGGCGATCGACTGCTGCCTGACGGTAGCCGAAGAAACCGACACGCAGGTCGCCATCCACACCGACACGCTGAACGAAAGCGGTTTTGTTGAAGACACGATCGCCGCGTTCAAGGGCCGCACCATCCACACCTTCCACACCGAGGGCGCTGGCGGCGGCCACGCGCCCGACATCCTGAAGGTGGTCGGCGAGGCCAATGTGCTGCCGAGCTCGACCAACCCGACGCGGCCGTACACGATCAACACGATCGACGAACACCTCGACATGCTGATGGTGTGTCACCACCTCGACGCCAGCATCGCCGAGGACCTGGCCTTCGCCGAAAGCCGCATCCGCCGCGAAACCATCGCGGCCGAAGACGTGCTGCACGACCTGGGTGCGATCAGCATGTTCAGCAGCGACAGCCAAGCGATGGGCCGCGTCGGCGAAGTGGTGCTGCGCTGCTGGCAGACGGCGCACAAGATGAAGGTGCAGCGCGGCAGCCTGCCCGGCGATAGCGACAGGCATGACAACACCCGCGCCAAGCGCTACATCGCCAAGTACACGATCAACCCGGCGATCGCGCACGGCATCAGCCACGAGGTGGGCAGCATCGAGGTCGGCAAGTGGGCCGACCTGGTGCTGTGGAAGCCAGCCTTCTTCGGCGTCAAGCCCTCGCTGATTTTGAAAGGCGGCTTCATCGCCGCGGCCGCGATGGGCGACCCGAACGCCAGCATCCCGACACCACAGCCGGTGCACTACCGGCCGATGTTCGGCGCCTTCGGCGGCGCACTGCACCAGGGCTCGCTGACCTTCATGAGCCAGGCGTCGATCGCGGGCGGTGTGCCAGGTTCTTTAGGCCTGCACAAGCAGATCGCCGCCGCCAAGAACTGCCGCACGGTGCAAAAGCAGCACATGGTGCACAACCACTACGCCCCGAAGATGGAGGTCGACGCGCAGACTTATCACGTGCGCGCCGACGGCGTGCTACTGACCTGCGAGCCAGCCTCGGTGCTGCCGATGGCGCAGCGGTACTTCCTGTTCTGATCATTAGCGCCCGGTCTCCACTCATGCCAGACTTGCGCTCTCCTGTTCGCCGCGCTCTGCGCGCTCCCTTGCCATGCTGACCATCAACAAGCTCATCACCCAAGGCCGCGGACTGAGCCGCGTGTTGCTGGCCCGCGCCGCCACCGTGTTGCTCGACTGGGACGTGCGCCAGAAAAGCCGCTTCGATGCCACCGACTCGCAGGGGCGCACGCTCGGCGTGTTCCTGCCGCGCGGTGCGGTGGTGCGCGGCGGCGATGTGCTGGTGGCCGAAGACGGCTCGCTGATCGCGGTGCAAGCCGCTCCGCAGCCGGTGCTGGTGGTCACGCCTTGCAAGGAACACGGATCGGGTTTCGACCTGGTTCGCGCGGCGTATCACCTCGGCAACCGCCATGTGCCGCTGGAGTTGAAGCCCGACCACCTGAAGCTAGCACCCGATCACGTGCTGGCCGACCTTCTGCGCCAGATGCACCTGACGGTGGCCGCCGCCGATGCGCCATTTGAGCCGGAGAGTGGCGCCTACGCTGCGGCCACGGCGTCTGCTGGGCATGATCACGGGCATGCCGACCATGGGCATGACCACGCACCCTCGGCGACAGCGGCGCCCAAGGCCATCCAGATCCAGAGCGCACCGGCGCCTCATGTCCACGGCCCTGGCTGCAAGCACGACCATTGATGAGCGCGCCGCCGGTGCGCCCCAACGCTCGGTCGCGTCGCCAGCGCGAGCATCGGCGGCCTGCAGCGACTGAGCCCCGTCTGACGGCCGCATCGCTGCTGCAACTGATGTGGCTCGCCTCACCGGCGCTGCCGGTCGGCGGGTTCAGCTACTCCGAAGTGCTGGAAGCCGCGGTCGGTGCCGGCCTCGCTGCCCGTGAAGACGATGTCTGCCGCTGGCTGCTCGATCAGTTGCACCTGAGCCTGGCGCGCGGCGACTTGGCGCTGGTCGCGCGGGCGCACGGTGCGTGGCGGCGTGCTGACGCCGAGGCGATCACCACGCTCAACACCTGGGTCGCGATGACCCGTGAGAGCCACGAGTTGCGCCAGCAGACCGAGCAAATGGGCCGCTCGCTGGTCGAGTGGATGAAGAATCGGCCGCTCGACGCGCGCCAAGCCGACGGCCTGAATGCGCTGGCCGCATTGCGACCCGCGCCGACCTGGCCCGTGGCGTTCGCGCTGGCGGCGTTTCAAGCCCGTGCGCCGTGCCGTGAATCACTGCTGTGCTTTGCCTTCGGCTGGGCCGAAAACATGGTGCAGGCCGCACTGAAGTCGGTGCCCCTGGGGCAATCAGCCGGGCAGCGCGTCCTCAGCACCCTCGCCGCTGAGATTCCCGATGCGGTCGAGACGGCAATCAAACTCAGCGATGCCGAACGCCAAGTCTGCACACCGATGCTGGCGATCCTCTCGGCGCAGCACGAAACCCAGTACTCGCGGCTGTTCAGGTCTTGAACTTGCTCTTACAACCACGAACCTCCAGAGTCCACGCACCGCCATGACCGCACTGCACAACATCCCCCATCGCACCAAGAAGCTGCCCCCGCTGCGCGTCGGCGTCGGCGGGCCGGTCGGCTCGGGCAAGACGACGCTGGTCGAGATGCTGTGCAAGGCCATGCGCGAGCGCTACGACCTGGTGGTGGTGACCAACGACATCTACACCAAGGAAGACCAGCGCCTGCTCACCGTGGCCGGCGCGCTGCCCGCCGAGCGCATCATGGGCGTGGAAACCGGCGGCTGCCCGCACACCGCCATCCGCGAAGATGCGTCGATCAACCTCGAAGCGGTGGACCGCATGCTGGAGAAATTCCCCAACGCCGACATCGTGTTCATCGAATCGGGCGGCGACAACCTGGCCGCCACCTTCAGCCCCGAGCTGAGCGACCTGACGATCTACGTGATCGACGTGGCCGCCGGCGAAAAGATCCCACGCAAAGGCGGGCCCGGCATCACCAAGAGCGATCTGTTCGTCATCAACAAGATCGACCTGGCCCCCTACGTCGGCGCCGATCTGGCCGTGATGCAGGCCGACACCACCCGCATGCGCACCACCCCCCAGGGCCTGCGCCCCTTCGTGATGACCAACCTGAAAACCCACCACGGCCTGGACGACGTGATCCGCTTCATCGAGCGCAAGGGCATGTTGGTGGGGGCGGCTGGCTAGGGTGTGTTGACATTCGAGGTGACAATACCGTTCCAACCTGTTGATCTGGTTGGAGGGACGATGCGCAAGCAACTTCGCGATGAGCAATGGAAGCGGATTGAGGGGCTGCTGCCCGGCAAGCCGAGCGACCCGGGCAG